>JAYFRK010000364.1:0-2599 GCA_034925975.1 Clostridium sp. | reverse complement strand
TTAAAATTATACCTAGTAATATCTTTTACAACAGCACTAAGAGCATTATCTATACTTTGTATTACTAAATTATTATCCTTTATTTTGTAATGTCCTTGATATAGTCCTGCACATACATATGCGTCATCTATAATAGGCCCTTCGTATTTGTGTAAAAACAATACTACATGATCATTCTTACCGATTATAGGGTCTTGTTCAACTTTTGTCTGTAATAATGTTATTTGTTTATTTGACAAGCTCTTATCACCCTTAAGCACTTCTTTTATCAATATTTTTGTTTTTACAAATTCTACTCCTCCATAATTAAGACTATTTTGTTTTGATGTGGCCTTAGCTTCAACTATAAGTTCTGAGGAACTAACTATATCGGCTAAAGTTTCAAAACTATAAGAGATTTTTGCAGAAGGTAACTCTTTCTTTGTGTTAATGCTAGCATTTTTATTACAATAAATAATGCCTGCTAATAAAACAAATATAATTATGATAACTGACATAAGCTTTGGCTTTCTCATAATTTATTACTCCTTTTGAACCTATTTATAAGATATCATACCTAAATAATCACCTATTTTATCTGTATAATCCTTATAATAACTTTTCTGAATTATATAAACAGTATCATTAAATGGTTAATGTTGTAAATAGTTTTATAGAATGTTTAATAAAAGAGAGTTTTTAAAATATCTATCCTATAGTATTTCTATTTTTAGGTAGTTTTTTTTATGTAAAGAAATAAGCTTTTACTGCATATTATATTTATAATTAGTAATTTATTTTAGGAGCTTTTAATGACTAAAAGAAAAATAAATATAATCAGGAAGTATGGTAATAAGGATATTGAAAAATTGATGGAGTTTGTAGTGGCAAATATTCTTAATTCACTAGAATTAAAAGATAATTATTCTAATGAAGAAAACTTATGCAGGGATAAATATAAGGAAGTAGAAGCATCAGTAATGTCAAGAGGTGAGTGGCATGAGACATCTAAAAAGCATGGATAGAAATGAAATAATATCAGTAGCAAGTAAGCCTCCTTATGGGTATAGGCGGAAAGAAGTTTATGAAGGCGATATTAAAAATATAAAATTGATACCTAGAGATGATGAAACTACGGAAGTAGTAAAGGAAATCTTTAATTTCTATCTTAAAGGATGGGGTATGACTAAAATAGCTAATAATCTGAATAATAGAGGGATACCTTCTCCATCGTCAATTAGCAATCAATCAAGTAAAGAACATAAGTTGTGGACTAGTAATACCATAAGATATATGGTTATGAATCCTAAGTATTGTACAATTATATCTAAAGAAGTTTTTGAAAATGTTCAAGAACTTATTAAAAGGAGAAAGAAGAGCTTTAGACATAAATATGGAAATGAGCATCTCTTTTCAACGGTACTTAAATGTAATGAATGCGGCGGCAATATGTGTTATAGAGAGAAGTATAAAGGGTATAAGTGTACAAACAGTCAAAAAGGAGGAGGAAGATGTACAGCCCATTCTGTTAAGGAAGACTTAATTAAAAATGCTATCCTTGAAGATTTAAAAGCCTATGTGGAAGATAAAATTAATAAAGACAAATTTTATAAAATGGCAAATGATAGAGTTAAGTGCAAAGATAATTGTGAAATGCAGCTAACTATAATAGATAAAGAACTTAAAAAATTAGATGAACAATTTGAGAGAGTTTATATGGATAAGCTAGATAAGCTAATCAGTGATAGAAATTATGAAAACATATCACGGCGAATTCAGAGTAAACAGGCATTTTTAACTAGTAAAAGAGAAAAGGTTTGCAGAATGAAAAGAAATAGCAAATTTATAGAAAAGTTATATGAGAAGTACAGATATGAAGTAGATAGAATACTAAGTTTTAAAGAATTAGATAGATTTATAATAGAAACATTAATAGAAAAGATTGTTGTGCATGAAAATGAGTTTACAAAGAATAAGGAAATTCAGATATATTATAAATTTAAAATTTAGCAGTATTTTAGGATACTTTAAAAGGACATGATATACAGAGAAGATGTATATCATGTCCTTTTGCTATTGCAATAGAGAAATTAATTATATAATTAAAAAATATTTTAAACTTTAAAACGTCTAACCATGTTATTAAGTTTTTGAGCAAGTCCAACTTGTTCCTGAACAGATTTTGCTATAATTTCAATATCAGAAGATGTATCTAATATGCTTCCAAGAATTTCTTCAGAACTTGCAGCAGCTTCCTCAGCAGTGGCAGAAACATTCTGAATAGCATTGCTTACATTTTCAATGGAATCTGACATAAGCTTTGATGCAGTGGCTATTTCTTCTGACATGTTGCTTACAAATAATGCATCCTTTTCATATTGAACCCCTGTTTCTACAAGAAGCTGATAGTCTGGCTTTACTTTATTTTCAATAAACTCTAATATATCAAGGGTATTTGTAGACATATTTTCAAAAGCTACTTTTACTTGATTTATTACATTTTGAATACTTGATGCAGTTGAGGAGGATTCTTCAGCAAGTTTACGAACCTCATCTGCTACAACGGCAAAGCCTTTACCATGTTCGCCTGCTCTTGCAGCTTCAATAGCTGCATTTAATG
>JAYFRK010000628.1:0-6060 GCA_034925975.1 Clostridium sp. | reverse complement strand
CACTTGAAGGGTTCTCTTTAAAATATCCTCTCTTCCAATAAGAGGATCAAGCTCTCCTTTTTTCGCCCTTTCTGTAAGTTCTACAGTAAATAGTCTAAGTATATCATATCTACTCATTCTTTCACTGTCTTCCTCATACATTTCATCATCCCTATCCTCATCTGAATCTATAGAGATTTCATCCTCAAATTCTTCCTCTTTGCCCAATCCATCGGAAACACATTTTAGAAGTCCTAATCTTTGTATTCCCTGCTTTCTCATAAAATAACTAGCAAAGGATTCTTTTTCATCATACATTGCTACTAACAAATGTGAAAACTTTATCACGCTTCTTTCAGAGGATAGTACCTGCGATCCAGCTGATGATATTATATTTTGAACGCCTATTGTTTGTATAGGCTCTCTTTCTTCCTCTAAAACTGGCACATGTTCTTTAAAATAACCTAACAAATCATTCTTAAGGCTTTCAACCTCTCCACCACATTTTTCTATAATTTCTTTTCCTGCATCAAAAAATAGAGCAGAATATAATATGTGTTCCGGTGTAAAATATTCATGTTTTCCAATTTTAGCTTCACTATATGCAGCTATAAATATCTCACTTAATAAATTATCTAATTCCATAATTACTCCTCTTCAATAGTCAATTTTAGTGGAAATCCTTCTTGTTCAGCCATATAAGTAACCTGCCTTACCTTAGTTGAAGCAATATCGTATATGTATATACCAGCAATTCCAAATCCTTTTTTGTGAACATCATACATAATCTTAGTAGCTTCTGCTGAGCTCTTATTAAATACCTTTATCAAAATCTCAACAACAAAATCCATAGTCGTGTAATCATCATTATGCAATATAACCTTGTACATATTCGGTTTTTTTAAAATTAATTTATTTTTTTCCTTAAAAGTAACTTTTTCTTTCAAATTGAACAACTCCACATATTAATTTATTATTAATAATTATAACAAAAAATACCCCACATATAAAATTATAAAGTGGTTACTATAAATAGTGTCAGAACGTTTCAAAGTTCAACTAAGATGTTTTAGCAATTATGTTAAGCAATAGGTAGTCATACTCTATGTTTGCATTAGTACAATCTGTATTCTTGTAGAATAAGGTTGACTGTCTATTTTAAATTCTTAGTGGCTATTGGCAAATTTATTAATAAATATTACAGAAGTGTTTATTGATAAATCAATAGCTATGTTAATTTGAACTTCTGATCATATAGATAAAGGTAGGTGTTCATACACCTACCTTTGCCTATTATATCAGATTAAATACACTTCTTGCAATCTTAACTGCCTCTTGTGCATCTTTTGCATAATAGTCAGCCTTTATCATATCTGCATATTCTTGATTTAAAACAGCTCCTCCAACAAAAATCTTGCAATCAACTTTATTTTCTCTAAGGACCTTTATTGTATCCTCCATATTTTTTACTGTAGTTGTCATAAGTGCGCTTAATCCAACAAGCTTTATATTTTCTCGCGTTGCTGTTTCAACTATATCTTTAATAGGTACATCTTTACCTAAATCTATAATCTCAAATCCGTAGTTTTCTAAAATTACCTTTACAATATTTTTACCTATATCATGGATATCTCCCTTTACTGTTGCTAAAATAATTTTTCCTTTTGTCACCCCTATTTCTCCTTCTGTTGACATTTCTTCTTTTATAATTGTAAAAGCATTTTTTACTGTTTCAGCAGATTGTATAAGTTGAGGTAAAAATATTTCTCCATTTTCATATCTACTACCAACAATGTCTAATGCCGGCAATAGATATCTGTTTACAATAGTTAAACCGTCCTGACTTTTTAAAAGCTCTCTTGTCTTTGGTGCAGCTTCTTCTTTTACTCCTCTAATTATTATCTCTTTTAAATCTTTATCACTGGATGATTTCCATATATCTCTTTTCTCTATTTCAGAGTAAGCATCTATATAATGTTTTGCCTCTTTATCTATATTGGCCAGTACCTTAAAACTTCTTATAGCATCCATCATGCCTTTATTATTAGGATTTAATATAGGTATATCTAATCCTTCAGCTAATGCCATGGCAAGAAAAGTTTGATTCAAAATCTCCCTTTTAGGCAATCCAAAGGACACATTGCTAACACCTAAAAGTGTTTTAACTCCTAACTTTTCCTTTACAAGTCTTATAGCTCTTAATGTTTCCATAACTTCTTGTTGCTGGGCAGAAGCTGTAAGAACTAGACAATCTATTATTATATCTTTTTTACCTATACCGTATTTTTCAGCAGTATTTATAATTTTTTCAGCTATTTTTAACCTTTCTTCTGCCCTAGATGGAATTCCACTTTCATCTAAAGTAAGCCCCACTACGCAGGCACCATACTTTTTAGCAATAGGAAATACCGCCTTCATTATATCTTCTTTACCATTTACAGAATTTATAACAGGCTTACCATTATAAGTTCTTGCAGCAGCCTCTATAACATCTGGACTTGAACTATCTATTTGAAGTGGAAGATTAATTATGGATTGTATCTCATTAATTGCTCTAACCATTGTCTTAACTTCATCTATCTCTGGTAATCCTACATTTACATCTAATATATCTGCTCCTGCTTCCATTTGATTTATAGCTTCATTTAATATATGTTCAATATCATTATTTACTAAGGCTTCTTTAAACTTTTTTTTGCCTGTAGGATTTATTCTCTCACCAACTACTTTTACTTCCTCCCCTAATATCACAGATTTTGAAGCTGAGCATACAGCAGTTATATTTTTAGGGGTTATACCTATAGGCGATAATTCCTCCAATTCTTCTACTGTCTTTTTTATGTATTCCTCATTTGTGCCACAACATCCACCTAATATTCTCACACCTTTTTTAGCCAGAATTTTCATATAATATGCAAATTCTTTTGGAGTTATATTATAAATTGTCTCTCCCTTTAAAACCTTAGGCAGTCCTGCATTTGGCTGAACTATAACTGGAATAGATGAATATTGTAAAATTTTTTCCACTATAGGTATTACTTCTTTTGGACCTAATGAACAGTTTACCCCAAGTACATCAACACCTAATCCTTCTAAAAGAATAACCATACTAAGAGGATCTGTTCCCGTAAAAGTTCTTTCTTTCTC
The DNA here is from genome assembly GCA_034925975.1 of Clostridium sp. GTDB lineage: Bacteria > Bacillota > Clostridia > Clostridiales > Clostridiaceae > Clostridium_H. The sequence continues at coordinate 2,934 of JAYFRK010000628.1, read as the reverse complement.
CCCAAAAGTCATAGTACAAAATACAGGTAAATCACAGTTTTCTTTTGCAGCTAAAACTGCCGCTTTTGCTTCATATAAATCTGATATAGTTTCTATCAATATAAAATCACACCCTGCATTAACTCCAGCCACTACTTGCCTTTTAAAAATTTCATAAGCCCTTTCAAAACTCAATGTTCCTATAGGCTTAAGCATTTGGCCAATTGGCCCTATATCAAGAGCTATATATTTTTCCCCTTTAGCTTCTTTTGCAATTGCTACTGCTTTAGTTATAATCTCTTCTACAGAATACTTTGTTTCCTTAAGCTTTAATTCATTTGCTCCAAATGTATTAGTAGTTATTACATTTGAACCAGCCTTAATATATTTTTCGTGTATACTTTTTATTATATCTGGATTCAAAATATTATACACTTCTGGAATTTCTCCAGCAGCAAGTCCCTCTTTCTGAAGCATTGTACCCATAGCTCCATCGAAGAATAGAAATCTTTCTTTTAGTATATTTTTAATCTCCACAATAGCTACCTCCTCTCTTAAATTCACACCATCTAGAATTATTGCACTTTCTGCACCCAGGATGATTGCTTACTATATTTTTATCTTGAAATCCTATAATGGCTGTTATTGATTTTCTTGGTATTAAAATATTTTCTTCAGTAACTGTAAGTCCAATATTTTTTTGTGTTTCTAAAACATTTAATATTTTTGATTGAATATCTATTGGAAAATCTCCATATCCCGGACTATATCTATAAGTTATTCCTAAGCCATATATTTTAGCTTCTTCTTTTATTAAGCTCTGAACCTCTTCACAAATCCATTCTATAGCAGTGGATGCACATGCATCTAGTATTAAAGCTTTTGTAAGATTAACCTTTTCATAATACTTTATTTTTGTTTCTATCTCATTTCCTAAAGTCATTGCTAAAACAGCACACATTTTTGAATCTTTAAGGTGCTCTGCTATATCCCTACCTTTAAGTACCAATTTACTTCCAATTATTTTTACTTCACTATTATCTATTTTTATATCAAAAATCTTATAGGTATATCTATAGTTAATATAGTTTTTTATTTCTTCAATAGATTTATTAATAAGACTCCAAATTTCATCATATATTATTCCTCTTTTATATCCTAAATATCTTAAAACTTCATCTCTGTCAATGTACAAATATCTTCCTCCTATAATTTTTACTTTTAGTCTTATGCTATATTAAAACTATTTAATGCAGTTACTATTGACGATATATTAGCTACTATTTTCTTAGCTACCTCTGGATTATTCATAGTATAAATATGAATACCCTCAATTCCAGAGGATAATAAATCAATAATCTGCTCAGTAGCATAAGCAATTCCAGCATCCTTTAAAGCCTCAGGTCTGTCTATATATTTATCAAGTATTTTTACAAACTTATCCGGAACATGAGCTCCACAAAGAGAAGTTATTCTCTTAATCTGTCTACTATTTACAACTGGCATTATGCCAACTTCTATAGGAATATCTATCTTCATAAGTTCTGTTTTTTCTTTGAAGTTATAAAAAATATTATTATCAAAAAATAGCTGGGTAATGAGGAAGTCAGTACCTTTTTCAACTTTATTTTTTAAATTAAACAAATCATCTACAATACTCCTGCATTCAATATGTCCTTCTGGATAACATGTACCTCCTATACAAAAATAACTATCTTTTTTTATATGCTCTACTAAATCTACAGCATGTGTGTAATGAATAGGATTTGGAAATTTTAAATTAGGATCTTGTGGAAAATCTCCTCTAAGAGCAAGAACATTTTCTATATTATTTTTCTTTAATTCATCCAAAATATTATCTATTTCTTCCTTTGAAGATGCTATACAAGTTAAGTGTGCTAAAGATTCTATATTATATTTATTCTTTATAATAGATGCTATTTCAACTGTTGCGTTCTTACTAGTGCCGCCCCCAGCACCGTAAGTCACACTTATATAATCAGGATTTAAAGGCGCTAAAGCCTCTATAGTTTTATAGATACTTTCAATTGAATAATCTTTTTTAGGCGGAAATATTTCAAACGAAATTACAGGTTTTTTATTTAAAAACAAATTTTTTATAAACATAAAATGCCCCCTTTTTAAATAATAAAAGCTGCTTTCCCATAAGAAAAGCAGCTTAAATATATTTACATAATTTACACTTAACTAATTTTAGCAGCTTTCTTATCTCTCAAAATCAAATATTTTGCAGGATTTGACACCGTTGTATTTTTTTAATACCGGTTGTCGGGTTTCAAAGGGCCAGTCCCTCCACCTCTCATGATAAGAATTCTTTCTATTTAATTAAAAACTATTCTAATACTTTTATATTATGCTGTCAATGCAAAATAAAATAACTTTTTTAGGTAATAATATATTTACACACGAACTTATGTTTGATAATATATATTTAAGATATAATTGGTATAGGAGAACTATTATGGATATGTTGGAAAAGTTAAAGATACTATCAGATGCAGCTAAATATGATGTTTCCTGTTCTTCCAGTGGAAGTAGCAGAAAAAATTCTAAAGGAGGTATAGGCAATGCCAGCTCTAGTGGAATATGCCATAGTTTTACTGCAGATGGAAGATGCATTTCATTACTTAAAATTTTACTTACAAACTACTGCTGTTATGATTGTGCCTACTGCATAAATAGATATTCTAATGACCTTCCTAGAGCAACTTTTACCCCTGATGAAATAGCTGACTTAACAATAAATTTTTATAAACGTAATTATATTGAAGGCTTATTCTTAAGTTCTGCAGTTTTTAAAAATCCTAACTATACTATGGAACAGATGCTAAAAGTCGTATCTAAACTTAGTTCTCTTTCAATTATTTCAATATCGTTTTTTTTATCAACAAGCATAACAAGTTCATCGTCGGCATGTGCAAAAAAAACGGTCGG
>JAYFRK010000111.1:0-3407 GCA_034925975.1 Clostridium sp. | reverse complement strand
CATTTAGGGTGTGTAAAAGAAGGAAAAGTTTTAAGTAAAGAAATAAGTAAATTTATAAATAGTTTTAAACCTAGAGGTTAGGGATTTTCCTAGCCTTTACTTATTTTCCAATCAAAACTTGTTAAATTTTATAAAATATTGTAGGTTTTATATTGTTGAATAAGAAGGCATAAAGTATTAAAATATAAGGATGTGTAAATTCATATGGAGAAAAGAATTTTTAAATGTTAAAATTTATATATGACTATTAACTTTAGTTAACTAGATTATTGTATATAGATGAATAGGAGTGATTTTGTGTCTGATTATAAGTCTAAATTAGAAAATCCAGAAATGGACTATTTATGCGAAGCTATTTTATCATTAAAGACTAGGGAAGAATGTTATAAATTTTTTGAAGATATATTTACCATTAATGAATTAAAAGCAGTTGAGCAAAGATTGCAAGTGGCAAAGATGCTTAAACAAAAGAAAACCTACAGCGAAATAGCTGGTAAAACAGGGGCAAGTACTGCTACTATAAGCAGAGTAAATAGATGCTTAAATTATGGAAGTGATGGATACAATATTGTATTAGACAGAATAAAGTGGGAATAATAGATAAAAAAGGTTTAAAGGAGGGGTTTGATGGACTTAAAATCTTTACTCAACAAAGAACAGTATGATGCAGCTACAACAATAGAGGGACCTTTGCTTGTACTAGCAGGTGCTGGCTCAGGAAAAACAAGAGTATTAACTTATAGAATAGCTCACATGATACAGGATCTTGGAATTCCTCATTATAATATACTAGCTATAACATTTACAAATAAAGCAGCAGGTGAGATGAAGGAAAGAATCAGAAAATTAATTACAGTAGATATAGAAAGTATGTGGGTTTCTACATTTCATTCATGCTGTGTAAGAATATTAAGGCGGGAGATAGATAAGCTTGGATATAGTAAAAACTTTGCTATATACGATAGTTCAGACCAAAAGACTTTAATTAAACAGTGTATGCAGGAATTAAATATAAATGATAAAGATATAGATGATAAAGAGATAATAAGTAAGATAGGAAAGCAGAAGGATAACTTAGTTTCACCAGAGGAGTATAAAAAGATAAATGAAAAAGATTTTAGAAAGAATAAAATAGCTGATGCTTATCTTTTATATCAAAAGAAACTTAAGAACAACAATGCTTTAGATTTTGATGACTTGATTTATAAAACAGTAGAACTTTTTAAGAAAAATCCAGAAGTTTTAAAATTCTATCAAAATAAATTTAAATACATAATGGTAGATGAATATCAAGATACCAATAAGGCTCAATATCAGTTAGTTAAGATGCTAGCAGAAGCCCATAAGAACATATTCGTAGTAGGTGATGATGATCAGTGCATTTACCAATGGAGAGGGGCAGATATTAAAAATATTCTAGACTTCGAGAAGGACTACCCTCAGACAAAGGTTATAAAATTAGAAGAGAATTATAGATCTAAAGCAAATATATTAAATGCAGCTAATACAGTTATAAAAAATAATGCTCAAAGAAAAAATAAAGTTCTTAGAACGCAAAATTCAGAGGGAGAAAAGATAAAAGTTTACAGAGCTTATTCTGATATGGACGAGGTAAACTTTGTAGCTAATGAGATAAAAAGACTCATGGAAAGCGAAAATAGGAAGTTTAAAGATTTCGCTATTCTTTACAGAACAAATGCTCAATCAAGAATATTTGAAGATATTTTAATGAGAAGAGATATTCCATATAGAATTATTGGTGGATTAAAATTCTACGATAGAAAAGAAATAAAGGATATAACAGCCTACTTGAAATTTATTAATAATCTTCAAGATGACATTAGTTTAAAAAGAATAATAAATGTTCCTAAGAGAGCTATAGGAGCAACTACTGTGGCAAAAATACAAGAATACGCAAATTATATGGATGAATGCATGTACAGTGTCTTATTAGATATAGAGAATATACCTGGACTTTCAAAAAGAACTATTTCATCTATTAATAAGTTTACAAGTCTTATAAATAGTTTTAACAGAACAAAAGACAAGGTTAGTGTTTCTACTTTAATAGAAGAAATATTAGAAAGTACTGGATACTTAAAAGAACTTAAAGACTCTAAGGAGATAGAGGATATTAGTAGGATTGAAAATATAAAAGAATTGGTATCAGCAGCAGTAGAATTTGAGAATATGTCAGAGGACAAGTCTCTATCTGCATTTTTAGAAAAAATTACACTTGTGTCAGATATAGATAATTATGATGAAGATACTGATACTATTGTTATGATGACAATGCATAGTGCGAAAGGACTAGAATTCCCAGTAGTGTTTATGGCTGGTATGGAAAATGGTATTTTCCCAGGAGTTCAATCTTTAGAGAACTTTGCTGAAATGGAGGAGTCCCGTAGACTCTGTTATGTGGGTATAACAAGGGCTAAAGAAAAGTTATATATGACCTCTGCAAGCACTAGAAGGGTCTTTGGAAGAACTGTAAGTTATGCAGAATCAGAATTTATAAATGAAATAGCTCCAAATCTCAAAGAAGTTGTAAGTGAGAGAAAAATGGCTGGAAATTTCTCATCAAATAACAGTTCCATGTATGGAAATAGTAGCACAAGCTCCCATGGAATATCTAGCTTTGGTATTAGAAAGGCAGAAAAAGCTATAAACTCTATTTTAAGCAGCCAGAGCTATAATACTTCAGTAAAAGAATCTTTAAACGAGAAAGTGAAAGTTGATATAAATGAAGTAAGTGCTGGAAGAAAAGTTAAGCATGATAAATTTGGAGTAGGCACTATAGTAAGTGTTTCAAAAACTGACAATGATATAAAAGTCACTATTGCTTTTGATAATATGGGAATTAAGCAGCTCATGTTTAATATGGCACCTTTAAAGTTAATCTAATATATAATGCAATATTTTAGATAGATATTAAAAGTATTTGAAAATAGATAGAAGCATTATATAAATAACTAATGTAAAGTTTTAAATAATGTTACAAATAAACATGTATTTAGGACAGAACTTAACAGTAAAATAAAGTATTAAACCTATATTATATATGATATAGGTTTAATTACTGATTAAATGGAGAAAGGTGAAAGTTATGGAAGATAAAAGGCAAAGGATTTTTAGGCTGGTAGAAGAGCTTAACAGGTTAGCCTATGAATATTATACATTAGATAACCCTAGTTTATCGGATAGAGAGTATGATGAAAAATATGATGAACTAGTAAAACTTGAGAAAGAGACAGGAATAATACTTCCCTATTCCCCAACTCAAAGAGTTGGAGATGTGATTTTATCTCAATTTGAAAAACATATACATAAGGGAAGGCTCTGGAGTTTAGGTAAAGCTCAAAATATTCAAGAATTAAAGGACTGGCATAATAAAAATATTAAAGCTA
>JAYFRK010000387.1:0-4741 GCA_034925975.1 Clostridium sp. | reverse complement strand
AAAGTTCCTAATCCTACATGTAAAGTTACAAAAGCTATCTTAACACCCTTTTCTTTTATTTTGCTTAACAGTTCTTCTGTAAAATGTAATCCTGCAGTAGGCGCTGCTGCTGAACCTACTTCCTTTGAGTATACTGTTTGATATCTTTCTTTATCTTCTAGCTTTTCAGTTATATATGGTGGTAAAGGCATTTGTCCAAGTCTATCTAAAACCTCTTCAAATATTCCATCATACTGAAACTCTACTACTCTGCTTCCTTCTTCTCCAATTTCTTTAACTTCTGCTTTTAACTCTCCTCCACCAAATACGAATCTAGAACCTATTTTCGCTCTTTTTCCAGGCTTAACTAGAGTTTCCCAAAGATTTTTATCAATTCTCTTTAAAAGCAAGAACTCCATCCTTCCGCCTGTGCCTTCCTTTTCCCCTATTAACCGTGCTGGTAAAACTCGGGTATTATTTAGTACCAGGCAATCTCCATCACTTAAACGCTCTATTATATTTTTAAATATTTTATGTTGTATATTTCCGCTTTTCCTATCTACAATCATTAACCTTGATTCATCCCTTTTTTCTAAAGGGTGCTGTGCTATCAATTCTTCTGGTAGATAAAAATCAAAATCTGTAACTTTCAAAATTTGCCAACTCCTCTTATGTTAACTTTGTCTGTTCTACATATTTTCTTTTTAAATGTTTATATGCCTTTTCAGTAGCTTTCCTTCCTCTAGGCATTCTTATTAGAAATCCTTTTTGAAGTAAATACGGTTCATACACATCTTGAATTGTGTCTAGTTCCTCTCCTATAAAATAGGATAGGGTTTCTAATCCTACCGGTCCTCCTTCAAAACTATCTATAATAGCTTCTAAAATTTTATTGTCTATTCTGTCAAAGCCTTCTGAATCAATCTCAAGTAAATCCAAAGCATTCTTTGCAATTTGAATATTAATTATGCCATCACCTTTTACCTCACAGTAATCCCTCACTCTTTTTAATATTCTATTTGCTATCCTTGGAGTTCCTCTAGATCTTTTTGCTATTTCGTAGGCTGCATTTACCTCAATAGAAACACCTAAAATTTTAGCAGATCTTATAATTATTTCCTTCAAATCATCTTCATTGTAAAATTCCATAGAACTCAATACTCCGAATCTATCTCTAAGTGGAGATGTTAATAATCCTACCCTTGTAGTAGCTCCAATTAGAGTAAATTTAGGAAGATCTAATCTAATAGATTTTGCAGCCGCTCCCTTTCCTATAACAATGTCTAATGCATTATCCTCCATGGCAGGGTACAAAATTTCTTCAACCGTCCTATTTAGTCTGTGGATTTCATCTATGAATAATACATCATAATCACTAAGAGTTGTAAGTATTGCAGCAAGATCTCCAGCTCGTTCTATTGCAGGTCCTGAAGTAACTTTAAGGCTTCCCCCCATCTCTTTTGCTATAATATTGGCTAAAGTAGTTTTACCAAGTCCAGGCGGCCCATATAAGAGTACATGATCTAGTGCTTCTCCTCTTTTTTGTGCAGCTTTTATAAAAATATCTAATTTTTCTTTAACCTTTTCTTGTCCAATATATTCATTTAAACTCTGAGGTCTTAAAGAATACTCTATATCTACATCCTCATTTTTACAAGAAGGAGAAATAAATCTGTCCTCCATAATATCCCCCCTTAATTCATTAGGTATTTTAAGCTACTTTTAATAATCTCTTCAAGACTACCATTTGTGTCTACAGTTTTTAATGCGCTTTCCGATTCTTTTTCTGTAAAGCCCAATGCAATTAATGCTTCTAGGGCATCATCATGATTTCTATTTATATCTTGAGCAGTATCAATAATATTTTCTAAATCTATATCATCTTCTCCAACTTTACTAATTTTATCTTTAAGTTCTAATACTATCCTCTGAGCAATCTTTTTTCCTACACCGGGAGCTTTGATAAATGTTTTAAAATCACCAGATAATATCGCAAGCTTCAATTTACTAATGCTTGCTATAGATAGCAAAGATAATGCAGCTCTTCTCCCTACTCCATTAATAGTCATTAATAAATTAAACATTTCCCTCTCTTCTTCTGTTAAGAATCCGTATAATCCTAAAAAATCTTCCCTTACTATTTGTTCAATATAAATCTTCACTTCTTCATTTATATTAGGCATTTTAGCCATGGTACTCCCAGATGTATATATTTTGTATCCTATATTATTATTTTCTACTACTATATATTCTTTATTTAGTCCTATATATGTACCCTTGATATAATCAAACAAATTTAACCCTCCAATTTTGCACCACATAACAATCATATAATACTTTACCATTTTAGTTTTAAATTATCAAGAAATCAAAATGAAGAAATTTATTTTATAATATAAGTATGTTGCGACAAAATGGCGGCCTTGGTAACTACAGAGTAAGGTGATAAAAACCAAGGGTGTATAATTCAACAGAGCATCATATACTTTCTAACCTTTAGTACCTTAAAGTTGGTAAATCAAGGCCGCTATTGCTTATACAAAACATATATTAACAACTTTAATAGTAATAACTATTTATACTATAGTTAATTTAATGAGAAGTGTAAGAATTATATCAATTGACTTACTAAAAAAGCGTAAAACGCTTAACACGATAGGGTGTCAGGGTTTTAGACGTAGCCTTTTGAATTTATGCTAGTACCTCCTAATTACAATTAATTAAGGTATATAAGAAGAATCCTAGATTTCAGAGGAGATTTGTAACTCCAAGTGAAGTTTATTAAAAGAATTATTATGAGTTTTACTCAATAATACTTACTCAGTAACTTTACAGTGTGGCTACGCCAGGCAAAATTATCATTTTGATTTTTGAATTCCTCATAATGTTTACTATAGTACTTTTTATTTGCAACTAATTAAGGCATGTAAGATTACTGGCTAGCATATATGTATCAATTGAAGAATACATATATGCGTTAGCCTAGTAATCTTACATGCCGTTTGTAGCACTTTACTTAAATTTTTATAAATTAAAGTGTCAATTGCATCCTTATTTTTGTAAAAAGTTCATACATAAATCTTTGTTCATGAGTAATATGTTCTAAAAGAGTTTGCCAAACTTTATCATCTTTATCATACTTTTTAACTTCATCTAAAACATTAAATACATATTTATCATTTACTAAGAAACTATCAACAAGTTTTCTAAGTTGTACCATATAATTAAAATTCATATAATTATACGGCATTGATTTTCTTAATTCTTCCGATTTTATCTTTAAGTTACTAAATACTTTTGTAATTTCAGATAACTTATCTAATAAATCCTTAGGTAAATTTTTATTAGTTAAACTTGCAACTGTTTTTATAAATATAGGATGTTCACTTGAGATATCACTCCAAAGATATAATTCATTTAACACACAACCAAAATTATTTACATAAGTAAGACAATACAACTTTATACCTCCCCAAAATTAACACAATATAATATATTCAAATGTTAAAATTTATATGTTATTTTCTTTAACTTTGATTTGAAATATTATATTTCATGCTAAAAAATATAAGTTCATAACTATTAACTTATATTTAGGTGGTATACTTACGCACTATATTTATGAATATTTTATAAACTATATTTAAACTAAAATAAAGAATAGCATTTTTGCTATTCTTTATTTATTCAATGCCTCTAGTAAAGCATTTAGATCTATTCCATGCACTGAAGCTGCTTCTTCTAATGTTTCTCCTTGAGCAGATGGACATCCAACACATCCCATGCCAAAGTTCATTAACACTTCAGCTTTAGAACTATCCATTCTAATTATTTCACCTATAGTCATATCCTTAGTAAATTTCATGTTTATATCTCCTTCTTAATACTTATTTTAAAAAATCTTAAATATCTATTATATATAGTACCCAAATATTACTTAATAAAATACATGGACTATATAAATATATTTCTATTTTTCAACTATTTCTGTCATTTGGAGAGTATATTCATGTTTATTGCTAACTTTTTTGTTGTATAAATTTAGAACCATATATGAAATTGCTAAAGCAGCTAGTCCTAATAAGAAACTTAGCATCTCGTAGCTGGCATATCCTGCAGCTTTAAATACTTTTGTTCCAACTCCAATACCTATAGCCATCATAATTAGTGGAAATACATATACCCAAAGAAGCATTTTATTAAAAGCACTTTGCTGCATTTCAATTTTAACTTTATCACCTTTCTTGGCTCCTAAAGTATTTTTAATATCAGTTGTTACCGATGTTGCTGCACAGCCTGCCTTACAGCTTGCACAGTTGTCTCCACAACCTGATTTTCTTTTAAATGATACAGAAACATAGTCTCCATGCACGGAACTAACATATCCTACTTCTGTCATAATATCAACTCCTAAATTACATTTTGTATATTAATTATATCATATTAAAACAAATTTTTTACATGTTTTTATGTTGCAATATTTGTAAAAATTTAAACTATTTTAGTGGACCAACTTTCACAATCCCATACATCAGTGACTATATCTTCATAAAATTCAGGTTCATGAGAAACTAAAAGTATGCTTCCCTTATATTCTTTAAGAGCTCTTTTTAATTCTTCCTTTGCATCTACATCAAGATGGTTAGTAGGCTCATCAAGTATTAATATATTTGTCTCCCTATTAATTAACTTAGAAAGTCTTACCTTTGCTTGTTCTCCTCCACTTAAAACCATAACCTTACTTTCAATGTGCTTAGTTGTA
>JAYFRK010000083.1:0-3733 GCA_034925975.1 Clostridium sp. | reverse complement strand
CATCAATAACTCCATACATATCAGATGCCCAAATTAAATATGTACTTCACAGTTCCCCTTATATTTTAAATCAATCTAAATTACAACAGTTAAATATTATCATTTAATAAAAGTTGTTGCAATAGTTATCTATCTTAAATTCGCACATTCTTCTAAAGCTAGTCCTAACATCTTTGTAATCTAGAAGTTTTTCTTTATATTACGGTGATGGTAAAACTAATTTCAATCTATTCATTTATACCTCCAAATTATATTAAAAATCCTCACTTCATTTTTTACTGCCACAACTCACTATAAGAAGAATGGTGATTTGGTGTATATTATTTTCATTTATTATATTAATTGCATTCCTAAAGATTTCTATGATTATATTTAAATCTTCAAGTTCTGGTTTCCTGATTTTCATATCACTACTCCCTATCATTGTATAAATACTATTTGTTGCATAATAAAATACTGTTGTGGCGTAACATAAGAAAGATATGACAAAACTGAATATGAAATTATGTTACATCAAATATACAAATTGAAATTTGTTTAACTTCTAATTATGCTCATAATTTTTACTACGAATCATAGTTGCTTCTTTAAAGTATATAGTCTGATGTCATCGGGAAAACCATCGACTTCTCCGCAAATAACATATCCATGCATTTGATAAAAAAGCGGGGCTTGAAAAGAATATGTCGTCAGATGAGCAATCTGACATCCGGCATTCTTTGCCTGATGCTCGATTTCTTTCAACAAATGGGATGCAATTTTTTGACCTCTGTAAGCCTCCTGTACCCAAAGAACTTCTATTTCTAAAGATGATAGATAGGCAGATCCCGATACACCGCCCACAATAAGTCCTTCTTCATTGCGCGCTATATTCACAAGTTCCATATCTGGTACCTTTAATTTGCCGTTTGTTTTTTTCATATTGTACTCGAGTAAACCGTTTATACGAACTGATTTTAAAAACTCTTGCTCATCGCAGTCACTGTAAATCGTAACATGCATTTTTATCACCTCCACAAAACAAATATAAATAATCTGTGCTACAAATTTATTATTTATAATACTCAACCTTAAATTGGAATTTACAAATTTAATTCACTTCTCAATCTTACACCCTCTTGGTCCCAAATATCGTATAGAAACAAGAAGCATGATAAGAATTAAAGCAAATGTAACTATAGAAATTGATGAAATATAGAATGATATCAAGAATCCAGAAATTCCAACCAATACTATTAAAAAAAGTACTCTTTTCAGTTTATGGACAGCAATTATGGGATTATATTTTTTCTGTTCTTCACTATCCATTTGATTGTACCACTTAAACCACTTAGATGACTTATTTTCATTTACTAGTGTATAAATAATAAAAATTAATAAGATCGCTGAACTAATTGTTAGAAGTCCACTTTGAAATTTGTCCATATCGATTCCTCCTACAAATTACTATTTATATTACTCAACCTTAAATTGTAATTTGTCTTTAAATTTATGCAAAAATTTCAGAATTTCTTTTTATTATTGCTTGAATTTTATTTTACCAGTAACATACTTCATCCCCAATACATCTATCTATTCAGCATCAAAATCAATAAAATACTTTCTCTCTGGTGTATGTATCGTGAGGGTTGCTAAATTAATATTGTCCTCTAAAATATCCACTCTGTATTCAAACATGATATCATCATTTTGCTTCTTCATGAATAAGTAACTTCCTTCTTCTTGCTCCTCGGCCTCATCACTTATTTCAGCGTAGATTTCTTCGCCACTGACTTCTCCAGGATATCCTGACTTTCTTATTTTTTCCTCTATTTCTTTAAAAAACTGTTTCATTTTTTCGCTCTCTTTCTTTTAAAATACCAATTTCTCTTCAAATAAAGTGTATACTATGTTTCTAAATAAAAGTAGCCCTAATCATTATTAATTAATGATCAGATTAAAACCTCACTTATCAAGTTCACATGATTCTCAATGACCTCTAGGTTAATAATTACTTCATATTTTAATTATTCAATTAGATTATTATACCTTCAAAATGATCCATTTCATGTTGAATTATTTGTGCTATAAATCCAGTAAACACTCGCTTTTGCTTCTTGAAATTTCTATCAAGATACTCAACTTCTATCATTTCATATCTCTTTGTTTTTCTAAATCCAATTAAAGATAAACAACTCTCTTCAGTTTCATAAATCTTTTCTTTATTTAATATAACTGGATTTATCATAGGCACAATAAGATTGCCTACCGTATATACCAATATACGCTTTTTTACTCCAATCATATTACCAGCCAATCCAACACAATTCTCTAGGTTTGCTCTTAATGTATCTATTAAATCATCAATTACTACTATATCATTTATAGTTGCATCCTCTGATTTTTGTCCTAAAAACAATATATCTTTTACAATTGGTTTTATCATAATTATACCTCTTTTTCAGTTATATTTTTTATAAATCGTACTATCAAATTACTATTTATAATACTCAACATAAAATTGGAATTTACTTTTTTAACTCCATTAATGAAGAAGCTAAAGCAATAATCAATCCTACTGCAAATAGCCAAGCGACTACTATTGGAACTGGTTTACTAACTATAACTAAAACTGCCATAATAATTCCTTATATGATTTCTATTAAAAGCCCAATTTTAGCACCTTTACAAATTTTATTCATAGAATTATCACCTTCCTAAATTACTATTTATTAAGTTAATTTACATCTTTTCTATGCTGCATTAAAAGAATATTATGAAGAAATTTAATCAATCAGTAATCCCATTAGTAAAGAATCATGGAATTCGTCATTAATTAAAAAATCTGATATAAATTTGCAACATATATACGAGAACTATCTCCCAATGGATGATATCCCGTACCAATATACTTATACCCATACTTTTCATAATATCAGATATGATTTGTTATAATAAGAAAATCACAACGCAAGAATGTTTTTTTATTAATGAGTATAATCGATAATATTTATATTATTACCTAATCTTTTTTCAATTGATTCCTTCATTCTTTCTGCATAAGGGCAAGCGAATCCTATAGGAGTTCCTTTTTTAATACAGGAAGCTAATACAATAGTGTCAGCACCTCTTTTTACCATTTCAGCAGCTCTTGTTACTGCTTTTTTTCCAGGACAGCCACCACAAGTATTTACGCCAATTACCTCAATATCTCCTTCAATTCCATCAAAAGCAAGTTTTTTATCTCGCATAACCCTAAACCAAGTAGTACCAGGGCACATATCTTCTGTTTGCATACATCTAATAAGCCCAACTTTCATACTTTTTACCCCCTATTTATTTTTATTTTTCAAACACTAAACCAAAATGATAAGGTAGAAGTTCAATCCGCTTCTCTAAAGTAAATCCTACTTTTGACGCCCATTCTATTATAGTTTCAGATTTAGGCCTAATTTCCATTGATGGTCCTCTTGGAGTTTCTTCATGTCTCCAATGTATAACTCCTATTTTGCCATTCTTATTTAAGACATCATAAACACTTTGAAGCAAATCTAGTGGATTCTCACAATGGAGGATATTAAATAATGTTATATAATCAATTTCAGTTTTATATTTTTTTAATTCTTCTATAGTGCTCTCTGTAGATATATCACCGTGAATTAAGTAAACATTTTGAATATGATTAGCTTGTATCTTGCTTGTACAACTTTCTACCATTTTTTCATCAACATCTATGCCAATAACATTCATACTT
>JAYFRK010000087.1:0-2633 GCA_034925975.1 Clostridium sp. | reverse complement strand
AACTTCACCTTTTGGGTTTATCAAAACTGCTTTTGTACCCTGGGTTCCTACATCAACTCCTATTAAATATTCCATATTCTCAACTCCTCTATAAACTATGTTATGGGATTATAAACTTTAATTAGAATGTAATTGCTACTTTAAAATCGCCGTATTTACCTGTTGCATATTCAAAAGCTTCTTCCCATTGTTCAATTGGGAAAGTACGTGATACTACACCATTTGTTTTTAGATTTCCATTAGAAATGTTTTCAATAACGAAGGGATAACAATATGGGCTTAAATGATCTCCTAAAACATCAATCTCTTTACGGTCTCCAATAATTGACCAGTCAACAGTTGTTGGAGAACCAAAAACGCTAAATTCAACAAAACGTCCCAATTTTCTAATCATACTTAACCCTTGTGTTACACTTGAAGGATGACCAGTTGCTTCTATATAAATATCACAGCCATAACCATCTGTCATATTAAGTATTTCTTTAACTACATCAGTTTTGGATGGATTCATTACAATATCTGCACCAAATTCTTTTGCTTTTTCAAGGCGTATATCAATCATGTCTAGAACAATTAACTTTTTAGGATTTTTCATTCTTGCATAGGTAATCATACCTAATCCAAGTGTGCCTGCACCAGAGATTACTACAATATCTTCGCAGCCTATTTGTGCTCTATCTACACAATGCTTAGAGCAGCCATAAGGTTCAATTAACAATGCATCTTCTAATTTCATTTCCTTTGGAACCTTGTGTATTACAGATGTTTTTGGATAGCGAACATATTCTGCCATACCACCATTATTTTCTTTTTGGAATCCAAAAATATTATGAGGTTGGCACATCCAATAATGACCATCTTTACAAAATCTACATTCACCGCAAGGAACGATTTGATCTGCAGTTACTCTATCTCCAATTTGAAAATCCTTTACATTCTCACCCATTTCAACAATTACACCAACAAATTCATGTCCTGGTATAAACGGAGGTTTTACCCAAGAAGGTTGTACTTCATCCCCCCAGAACATTGAAGCACCATGCTGACATTTTAAATCTCCTGCGCACACACCGCAGCCTTCAGTTTTAATAATAATGTCATCTGGTCCACACTTTGGTGTAGGATAATTTGTTTCAAAACGATAATCTCCATTTCCATATGCTACTAAAGCTTTCATTATTTCAGGCAACTTTGTCATAATAAACCCCTCCTCATATTTAGCTAGTATCTATTTTTTCTTTTTTGAACTAAAGTAAATAGCTAAAAGTATTATAAGTCCCTTTAAAACTCTTTGAACATAAGGTGAAACTCCCATAAGATTCAACCCATTACTTAATACTCCCATTATTAATACTCCTAAGAAAGTACCTAAAATATTTCCACGACCTCCTGCTATATCAGTTCCACCTAACACAACTGCTGCTATGGCATCTAATTCAAATCCCACCCCAGCCATTGGCTGCCCAGACATAAGCCTAGAAGTTAACACTACTCCAGTAACTGCTGCAGTTAAGCCACTTATTAGATAAGCTATAATTTTATATTTTTTTACCTTAACTCCAGATAAACGTACAGCTTCTTCATTTCCACCAATAGCATATATATATCTTCCCATTGGCAAGTGATTTAATATTATATAAGCAATTAAATAAATTATAATCATTATAACCACAGGCATTGGAATTACGTTTAATAAGTATCCTCTACCTAAAAAAGAAAACTTAGTTGGCAAGCCAGATAATGGGTATCCTCCAGTATATAAAAGTGCTAAACCACGGGGAATTTCCATCATTGCTAAGGTAACTATAATTGGCGGCATCTTTGCATAGGCTACCAATGTACCATTAATAAGACCACATATAGCACCTACTAAAATCCCTAGCAATACGGCCACTGCAGAAGGTAATCCTAAGTTAATCATTGCACCTGCTATTACAGTACTGGAAATTGCCATAACAGATCCAACAGAAAGGTCTATTCCTGATGTTAAAATAACAAAGGTCATACCCACAGCTAGAATACCGTTTATAGATACTTGTCTAACTATATTAATTAAATTGTCATACTCTAAAAATTTATCCGATGCTAATGTCATTAACAGACATAATCCAATAAAGCCTATAAAAGTTACCATCTCTTTTTTTAGCTCTCTTCCCTTTAAGAAGCCTCTTATAAGATTTTCATTTTTCCTTTTTTCATATGCCTTTTCAGAATCACTCATTTACTCCACCTCCTGTTGCATAATACATAATTCTTTCTTGGTTAGCTTCTTTAGGATTTATCTCTCCTGTAATTTCGCCTTTACGCATAACCAATATTCTATCACTCATTCCTAAAATTTCAGGAAGTTCTGATGATATCATAATAATTGAAATTCCCTTATTAACTAATTGTCTCATCAATTTATATATTTCCGCTTTAGCTCCTACATCTATCCCTCTAGTAGGCTCATCAAAAATTAAGATTTCACATTCTGTGTTTAAACATTTAGCTATTACTACCTTTTGTTGATTTCCACCACTTAAATTTTTTACAAGTCTCTCTATACTTGATGTTTTTATATCTAGACTCTCTATATACTCATCCACTATATTTATTTCTTTACCTCTATTAATAAATCTGTATTTATTAAT
>JAYFRK010000288.1:0-1566 GCA_034925975.1 Clostridium sp. | reverse complement strand
TAGCTCTTATTAATTTCTCTTTTCTATTGTAGGTTGGAATAATAATAGAAACCAAAGTTCTTCCCCCTCTTATGATCCAACCACTTTAAAATCATCTAAACTCACTACATGCTCTATTTCTTCTATAAAATATATCGGTTTTTTTCCGTAAAAAGAGGCCCAGGCTGTATAAGTACTTGGTGCCCCTACTATATAATCGCATTGAGAAAATGTATACATATCTTCAATTAGATGATTATTTCCTAAAGTATAGCTAAAATCATAAAAACTGTCCTCAATTGTTTCATTCGAACAAATAATCCAAGAAACATTTTGAGGAAAGAAAAGTGTCTCTATTTTTTTCATTACACTTCTATATTCGTCATCAGAATAAAAGTATCTTCCATCTTGAAAATACCTATAATCGCCTCGCCGAATATGTAAACCTATAAGAATCTCACCTTTTTTTCTTGCATCTGCAATTAAAATTCTTATATTGTTCACATGATAATCATGAATGTCAAAATATTCTCTTAATTCGTCGGCATATTTATTAAAACTCTTATCATCCCTATATCCCCAGCCTTGAATTACCAAAAATTTTGTACTTTTAACCAGCATTAAGAATTCCTTTGATTGTAAATCACAGTCTTTGCTTTCTTCGAGATAATAAAATTTCAAAAATCTATTTCCTAGTTGTTTTTTATTTACAATATGCATAAATTTAAATACTACTTTAAAAATAAATAACATAAACTTTCTAGGATACCATTTTCCTTCTGGATATCCCACAATATTATTTCTTGATAAATATTTAAAATATCTTCCATATTCATCAAAACTCGGATTTAATACCTTATATTTATGAGCCATCGCATTTGCAATGAAATAGGCATAAACAAAGAGTCGATTGCCTAGCTGCCCTGTTCTATATCCTAGAATAATCATACTTCTTCCACCCTTTAGCAATTAAAAAAACTTTTCTTATTCGTAAACTATTAATTATCCACTTTATTACTTTTCTTAATGAGAAATTAGATAAAGCATATTCTTTTAGCAAAAGGATTTCTTTAGTATATTCTTCACCAAAATACTTTTTAATAATTGTAATATATTCATCATATAATTGTGAAGATGCACTGCTTCCTGCTATATTATAACAAGCTATAACTTTATCAAAAAAGTGAATCTTTGTCCCATTTATTATATTACGAACAAATAATTCATAATCTGCAGCAATTTTATAATCTATATCAAATTTTTCTTTTATTATTTCTAACTTCACAAACATACCTTGATGAGGATACATTGCACCTTTTTTTATTTCTTCTATACTATGGAACTGACCTGATTCTTTAACAAGGTTATATATAGAATCATATAAGTATACTTTTCCACAATAAAAATCAAAGCCTGAATTTAAATATATGTTTTTAAAAACATTTTCTATCACATTTTTATCTACTAACCAATCATCTGCACCAAGAAAATACACATAATCACCTGTCGCTATATCTATCCCTTTATTCATCGCATCATAGATGCCCTTATCCGGCTCACTCACCCAATAGGAAATCTTATTTTCAT
>JAYFRK010000006.1:0-6248 GCA_034925975.1 Clostridium sp. | reverse complement strand
CCAACAATTGCATTTATAATGGTTATTACAATACCAGCTATGGCATCACCCTTTACAAACTTTGAAGCACCATCCATTGCTCCATAAAAATTTGCTTCTTCTTGAATCTTTAAACGTCTCTCTCTTGCTTCAACTTCAGAAATAAGTCCTGCATTTAAATCTGCATCTATACTCATTTGTTTTCCTGGCATAGCATCAAGTGTAAATCTTGCTGATACTTCTGCTACTCTACCAGCACCATTTGTTATTACCACAAATTGTATAATAGTTATGATTAAAAATATAGTTATACCAACTACATAGTTATCGCCAGCAACGAAATTTCCAAAGGTTTCTATTATTTGTCCAGCGTAATGATCTTTAAGTATAAGTCTTGTAGAAGATATATTAAGTCCTAATCTAAAAAGTGTGGTAACTAACAATAATGTTGGAAATACTGAAAATTGAAGTACTTCAGTAGTAAACATTGTCAGTAGAATAATTACTGATGCTATTGTTATATTAAGTGCAATAAAAACATCCAATAATGCTGTTGGTATAGGAATGATGATCATTAGCACTATTCCCATAACTCCAAAAGCTACTATCATGTCTAAATAATTTTTAAAATTTCAGTTGAGCTTTCTTTCACTTTCCAACGCATTCACCCTTTACTTTACATTCGTTTTTTTAACTTATATACAAGAGCTAAAATTTCGGCTACAGCCTGATACATCTCTGAAGGTATCTCACTTTCTAGCTCTACTTCCTCATGTATTAATCTTGCTAGAGGTTTATCTTCAATAATTGGAATATTATTTTCTTTTGCTATTTCTTTAATTTTAATTGCCACATATCCACTACCCTTTGCAACAAGAATTGGAGCCGTTGTTTTTCCAGATTCATATTTAAGTGCTACTGCTATATGGGTGGGGTTTGTTACAACTACTGATGCATTTGGTACTTGTTGCATCATTCTCCTTGTAGCCATTTCTCTTTGCTTTTGCTTTATTTTGCCTTTTACTTGTGGATCTCCTTCCATCTGTTTAAATTCCTCTTTAACTTCCTGTTTTGTCATTCTCATATCCTTCTTAAATTGGAATTTTTGATACATAAAGTCAATTAAGGCTATTGCTAGCATAATTAAAGTCACCCTAAAAAAAATATTGGAAGCCAATTTAAAAAACACATTTATTATTTCAGGAAATCTTAAATTACTTACAGATAAAACTTGTCTAAAGTTATCCTTTAAAAACTTGTAGCCAACTGAGCCCACTATAATTATTACTGCTATATTTTTCACTAAATCAACTAAACTTCTAAGTGAAAACATCTTTTTAAAACCACTTATTGGATTTATTTTAGATAATTTAGGTTTAATAGCCTCTGTTGATCTTATAAATCCAGATTGAATCAAGTTAGCACCTACACCTATAACCATAATTGGAATTACAACTGGGAGGACTATAATAAAAAATCTCCACAATACTGTAACTATAATGCTTTGTAAGCTATCCATATCTAAATTACTATTTAAGTTATTCCCTATAAATTCAATAATGTTTGCTCCAAAAGAATTTGTTACGTATTTTCCTAAAGTTATCAATATAATAGTCGATGCTAATAATGTAAGAGCAGAACTTATCTCTTTACTTTTTGCTATCTGACCCTTTTTCTTGGCTTCACTTAATTTATGCGGAGTTGCCTCTTCCGTTTTGTCATCTGAAGCAAATACAATCATTAAGGGTATTAACTTATATATCTGCCTTATACTAGCAGGTATGTTATCAAAGGCAGAAGCAAAAATATTATAGATCATTGGAAGAGATAGTGATATAACACTTAGCCCTAATAAAATTTTTATAGGCAATCCTAAAATCATTACATTTAATTGAGGTACAGTTTTTGCAACCAAACCTAGGGTCAAGTCGGTTAATATAATAATCAATACTATTGGTATTGCTATTCTCAATCCTAATTCAAAATATTTGATAAAGACTTCTATTACATGCATGGCACTTTTCCCAGACAAAATAAACTTCCCTAAATGTACAACATTAAAGCTATCTATTAAAGTCTTTAAAAGTATGTGATGTGCATCTACTACAAAGAATATAATTAAACTAAACCAGTATAATAACTTTTCGATTAGGGTTACATTACTCTCTGCGCTAGGATCAAACATGGAAAGCATAGCTAATCCAACTTGCATATCCAAAAGTGTACCTGCATACCTTATGCAATGGAAACAAATGCTTGTTATAAATCCTAGTGTTAATCCTGTAGTAAGTTCACTTATACAATATACAATTAATTGAAAACTATTAGTTATTTCACTTATGTATTTATAATCTAAGCCAGGCATTAATATAAAAGCTACTACTAAAGTAAACATTACTTTCAATATCTCTGGAGTCCCTTTTGGAAAAAACACTGGAACAACTAAAGTGAAAGCAAATAATCTAAGAAAAACTAAAATAAGTGCCGTAAAATATGCTATATCAATCAAATTAATCCCACCTAATGAGTTATATTTGCAATAATAGCAAATATTCTTTCTGTGAATCCTACTATTGTATGGTTTATAAACTTAGCTGTAATAAGCCCCACTAATGCCACACCTATAAGTTTTGGTACAAAGGTTAATGTTTGTTCCTGAATTTGTGTGGTGGCCTGAAATATACTTACAATAAGACCTATTACTATAGAAACAATTAATATGGGAGCTGATGCCGCTATTCCAGTTGCTATAGCATCTTTTAATATACCAATTACCATATCTTCACTCATTTATATCACCTCACGAAAATCCCATAACTAAAGATTTTACCAACAAGTACCAACCATCAACCATTACAAATAAAAGTATTTTAAATGGCAGTGATATCATAACTGGGGGAAGCATAAACATTCCCATAGACATAAGAATACTAGCCACTACAATATCAATTATTAAAAATGGTATAAATATTAAAAACCCAATTTTAAATGCAGTTTGAAGTTCACTTATAATAAATGAAGGAATTACAATGTAAAGCGGTACATTGTCTTTTGTTATTTTAGTTTTATCAACTTTTGATATATCTAAAAATAAACCTAAATACTTTTCTCTAGTCTGTTTCAGCATAAATTCTCTCATGGGCTTGGCAGCTTTGCTCATAGCCTGTTCTTGGTTGATTTTATTTTCTAAAAATGGCTTAACTGCTTCTTTATTTATAGTATTAAAAGTTGGAGCCATAATAAATATAGTCAAGAATAAGGCAAGTCCAATTAATACTTGGTTAGGCGGAGCCTGCTGGGTTCCTAGAGCATTTCTCGTAAAACCTAATACAACAATAATTCTAGTAAAACTAGTCATCATTACTAAAAAAGATGGTAATAACGAAAGTACTGTTAACATTATAAGCAGTTTAATATTGTCAACATAATTCTTAGGTGATCCTGCCCCGTCTATTGAAATATCAATTTTAGGTACTGGTACAGGATTTGGGGCAGCATAGACATTTGTTTTTATAAAGAACAAAGCCCCTAAAAAAACAAGAAATATCAAAAGAAATTTTTTTCTTCTCATTGTTTATCTTCCTTTTTGGTTTTAAGTTTTATAATTGCATCTTTTAAACTTGTATATTGAGGAGTACTATTAGTAATTTCAATTTTTCTTATTTCTTCTTCTGAAAGTTCCATATGTATTTCCACCTTACCTTGGCTAGAAGAAACTACATATGCTTTTTCACCAATTTTAACTATTAATAAGTTGTTATCCTTGGATAATGGCATTCTATCAAGAATCTTCATATACCTTCCATTTTGCATTTCTTGAATTTTTGTCCCACCATATTTAAACAATAAATAAATAAGAAAAACTATAAAAGGTAAAAAAATTATAAGTTTTATGAAGGTTTCTAAGGTTTCTTTATCTCCCATTTGACAACACCCTTACTGCGCCTGGACTATTATTTCATAAAAATAGACATCTTCAATTCTTCCGTTTTGAAGCATTGGGTTTATTTTTTCCTTTATCTCTTTCTTAAGTTTTGGAACATTATCATCGTTAAAATCATTAGCTTTTTTGCTTCTAAGAACTGAATTAACACAATCCCTTAGAATAGCTTTTTTATCTTCCAATTCTGTTGGTAGCTTTTTATTGTCCTTTGTATCTGCATAACCAATATATATTTTTGCTTTTAAATAAGCTCCGGGATTGTTAGCGTCTCCCTTTACATTTAATAAGAAATCCTCTAAAGAAAAAGTTTTTTGATTTAGAACTGTTTGACTACCATTACTATTATTACTATTATTATTATTATTTGCCGCCGGTCTAGCTTTGCTTGCAAAAATATATCCTGCAGCTACCCCACCAGCAACTAGTATCGCTACTAATAAAACAATAATTACTATTCTCAAAATATTACCCTTTGAGCCTTCTTTTTTTTCTTTCTTTTCCTTTTCTGCCATGTTACTTTTTCTCCTTTTCTCCTGTTGAAATCAAAATATTAACTCTTCTATTCTTTGCTCTGTTTTCATAAGTATCATTTTTTGCTATAGGGCGATGCTCTCCATATCCTGCAGCTTGAAATCTATTAGGAGCAAATCCCTTATTTTGAACAAAGTATTTTAGTACGTTAACTGCTCTTTGGGTGGACAGTTCCCAATTACTGGCAAATTCATAATTATGAATTGGAACATTATCTGTATGTCCTTCTACAGTTATCTCATTAGATAATGAAGCCATAAGTACACTTAATTTGTCTAGTATAGGCTTACTTTCCTCTTTTATATCAGCTTTTCCAATATCAAACAAGATGCTATCTTTAAGCTCCATAATAATTCCTCTACTGTCTTTTTTAATCTTTACAGCATCCTTTAGATTATTTGAGTCTACAAAGCTTTTTACTTTATTGTACATCTGATCTTGTTCTCCACCCTCTTGAGGGCCCATATCCTGTGGAGGCCCTACAATAGGCACTTCACCATTATAGTTAAATTCAAGTATTGAATTACTATTCTGCCCTGTAAAGACAGATGAAAGAGAATTTGTTAACTGTTTAAACTTTACAGAGTCAACACTGGAATATGAATACAGCAAAACGAAGAATGTTAAAACCAGTGTTATGGTATCTGCATAAGTTGCTAGCCATCCTTCAGTGTTAATTTCACTATCTGGGGCTTTTTTTCTTTTAGACATCTGTTTCCACCTCACTAGCCGCTTGGAGAGTATAATATTGTTTCTTGTCTAAAGGATTTAAATATGATACCAATTTTTCTTCTACTATTCTTGGATTAACACCTGATTGAATAGCAAGTATACCTTCTAACATCATTTCTCTTATAGTAGATTCTCTACCACTTTTGTAAGTTAAATTTGCAGCCATAGGATTCATTATCAAGTTTGCAATAAGAGAACCATAATATGTTGTAATAAGTGCTTTACCCATACCAGGTCCAAGTGCTGATGGATCATTTAAGTTTGCAAGCATTTGTATAAGTCCAATAAGTGTACCCAGCATACCAAAAGCTGGAGCATAAGCTGCCCATGATCTTAACATATCTGAACCATCTTTATGCCTTTTTTCCATTTCTCCAATTTCAAGTTCAAGAATTTCTCTTATAGTCTCAGGTTCAATTCCGTCAACTACCATTTGAAGACCTTTCTTTAGAAAGGCATCTTCTACCTTGTCAATATCATCTTCAAGAGATAATAGCCCTTCTCTTCTAGCTTTTTTAGATAACTCTCCAAATTCATTAATGATATCTAACCCTGCCATACTTGTTTCTTTAAAAGATTGGACAAGTACTTTAACTAGTCTTTTAAATTCATTTAAAGGATAGTTAATCAATAGGGCACTGAATGAACCCCCTACAGTTATTGCTATAGAAGCAGGGTCAAAAAACATTTTAAATGTACCACCGCCACTAAGCATACCGTAAATCATAAGTACAGTTCCCGCCAGTAGTCCTAGAAGAGTTAGCATGTCTTGTCTTTTCATTGTAAATTGCCTCCTATAAACCCAGTGTAAAAATCTTTCTCTTGTACTCTATAATTTTATCAATTACTACTTTCGTTGATTCGAGTACTATGTACTTTTTACCGTTGGTTAATGTGATTAGTGTTTCTGGAACTTCTTCTATTTTTTCAATATGGTCTGCATTTAAATATAGCTGTTTGTTATTTAAACCTGTTAAGCTTATCATTTGAAAACCACCTTTTAAATTGACAATTGATAATTGACAATTGACAATCAATGGTAAAATTCTTGATGAATTTCTTA
>JAYFRK010000626.1:0-5201 GCA_034925975.1 Clostridium sp. | reverse complement strand
GTCTTGCACAATTAATTATTCAAAATAAAGTTCCTAAAGTGCTCCAAGGAAGTAAAATATACTCTTTAGATATGGGAAGTTTACTAGCTGGAGCAAAGTATAGAGGGGATTTTGAAGAGAGAATTAAGAAAGTTTTAATTAGAATAAAAAAACAAGGAAAGGCCATTGTATATATTGATGAGATTCACACTGTTATAGGATCGGGATCAGTTTCAGGTGGTGCAATGGATGCTGCTAATATATTAAAGCCTTTCTTAACTGATGGAAAACTTAAATTTATAGGATCAACAACCTATGAGGAATATAGAAAGTACTTTGAAAAGGACAGAGCTTTGTCTAGAAGATTTCAAAAAATAGATGTACCAGAACCCTCTAAAGAGGATACCTATAATATTTTACTTGGTCTTAAATCAAATTACGAAAAGTTTCATCAGGTTGTATATACTGACAAGGCATTGAAAGGTGCTGTAGAGTTGTCTGCTAAATATATTAATGAAAGATATCTTCAAGATAAAGCTCTTGATGTAATAGATGAAGCAGGAGCTTTTGCAAGACTTGATGATTATGAAAAGGAAAGCATAATAATTACGGAAAAAGAAGTTGAAAAAATAGTTTCTTCTATGGCGAAAATTCCTGAGAAAAATATTTCATTAAGCGAATTGGATAGATTAAAGAATTTAGATAAAGAACTGAAGAAAACTATATTTGGCCAAGATGAGGCCATTGAAACTGTTGTTAGAGCTATTAAAAGGTCTAGAGCAGGATTTAATGAAGAAGAAAAACCTATATCTAATCTATTATTTGTAGGTCAGACAGGAGTTGGAAAGACCGAAATTGCAAAAAGATTATCAGCATGTTTAGATATACCATTAATTAGATTTGATATGAGTGAATACCAAGAAAAACATACAGTAGCAAGACTTATTGGAGCTCCACCAGGATATGTAGGGTATGAAGAAGGGGGATTGCTAACTGATTCAATAAGAAAAAATCCTTATTGTGTACTTCTACTAGATGAAATTGAAAAAGCTCATTCTGATATCCTAAATGTTTTGCTTCAAATAATGGATTATGCAACTCTTACAGATAATAATGGTAAAAAAGCTGATTTTAGAAATGTTATTTTGATTATGACTTCTAATGCAGGGGCAAGAGAAGTAGGAAAGGTAATGTTAGGGTTTGGAGATCGAATGGTAAAAGACGATGCTATTACAAAAGAGGTGGAAAGAATTTTTTCTCCAGAGTTTAGAAATAGGCTTGATGAGATAGTTGTCTTTAACAAGATGGATGAAAATATGGCATATCTAATAGCTAAAAAAGCTATAGATCAGTTTGCAGAAAAACTTTTATCTAAAAACATTAGTATTAGTGTAACTGAAGAATGTTATAAGTGGATTACAAAAAAAAGTTTGTCCTCAATATATGGAGCTAGAGAAATACTTCGTATAGTACAGCAGGATATAAAACCTTATTTTGTTGATGAAGTTCTATTTGGAAAATTATCAAATGGAGGAAATGCAGTAATAGATATAAAAAATGATAAAATTATCATAGACAAGTCATCTTAAAAAATTGATTTTGTATAACTCTTTTTATAATATATAATAATCCTCCAGGTTAAAAACCTGGAGGATTATTATATTAAATATGAATTTTTACATTAATGTTTTTTCTCCATAGAATATAAGTATACAAATCTTGTTGCATGTTCTTGTTCATCTGTAATTATTTCATATAGCATATCTCTCATCTGAGTGGTAGGAAGCATAGAACGAATTTTTCTATATAATTCAACGGCTCCAAGTTCGCCATTAATGCTACTTTCTATAGCATCTAAAAATGAACCAAGTTTTGGCGGATTAGGCTCAGGTATATTTAGCATTTGACCTGTCAACATATAAGATATTTGCTGAAACATTTTATAGTGTTTTCCTTCATCTTCATAAGCAAAATTAATTTGTTTTCGCATCTTTTTATCGTCAGCCATGTCCATCATTTTTTTATACTTTACTCTATCTGACCTTTCATCTTTCATTGCCTCAACCATTAAATCAAGCAGCTCAGAATTTTGATACACTCCCATATTTGGATACATTCCAGTGGATGGAGAATAGCATCCCATATCCATTGAATACATAAGAAAGCCTCCTTATTAATTTTTAAATAGAATATTAAGGCGTTAAGTTAAAAACGCTTATAAAAAAGAATTCAATATATAAATATGCTATGTAGTGATAGAGGTGATAGATGATTTTAAAAATAGCTAATAAATAAAAAAAGTTTTTTTACAAATAATAAAAAGAGTTTTGGAAGAATGTAAAAGTCTTATAATAATTAAAGTATTAGGGAGGAATTTTAGTGGATAGAGTATCAGATGAAAAAGGCAAGCAGACTATATTAGAAATTGTAGTTGATAAAGAAAAATCTACTTTTGAAAATTTAGCTTTTAAAGTAGTAGAACATGAACAGGGGATAATCTCTGATACTACTATTAAAAAAGTTAAAGCATTAATTGATGAGATTATGTATTATATTAATAAAAATGGTCAGGAAAGTATTGTGAAAAATGATATGGCGATAATTACTTTAATGTATGACGTTGAAAACATTGCAGTAAATTTAGAGCTTGCCAACTTCATAAAAGATATTGAAAACTACCATAAAATTACTAATAAAATTTTAAAAAGTGCTGAAAAGGACTTATCAATATCTGTAATCTAATGAAGGGCTAAATATTTTTATAGGAATCATAATTTAATTAGCTATATAAAAGATTATATTTAATGAATCAGTAGTAATATAACAGCAAAGGGTGGATGGTAATATGGAAGATAAATTAGTTTATGATGGATGGTTAAAAGTATATAGCAGAGAAGTAAATGGCAGAAGATATGATATTTTAAAAAATTATGATGCTGTTTCAGCTATAATACTAAATGAACTAAATGAGATACTTTTAGTAAAACAATTTAGACCTGCTTATATGAAAGAAACTTTAGAAATACCAGCAGGATGTCTTGATGTTGAAGGTGAAAGTATAGAAAATTGCTTAGCAAGAGAAATAAAAGAAGAAACCAATATAGAAGTTTCTCCAGAAAGTCTAGAAAAGATAATAGAATATAAACCTATTATGGGATTTAGTACAAGTACTATGACAATATTTAAAACTGTAATAAAACAAGAAAGTCTTAAGTCAAATAAAGTTAATGACGCTGATGTAACAGAAGCTCTATGGATGCCATTTAAAGAATTCGAGAAAAATATATTAGAAGGAAATATAAATGATAGTAAAACTTTAATGTCATATTATTACTTGAAAAGTAGTAAGAAATCATAAAATCAAGCCACTTTCTTTAGTGGCTTAATTTTATGGTTAGACATAATAAATAAATTTGCTGCTTACTTAAACCAAATGTCTATTTCTTTTTTTGCATTTTCAAGGCTATCTGAAGCATGAACTGAGTTTTCAGTTTTTGAAATGCCAAGCTCACCTCTTATTGTATTTTTATCTGCTTTAGAGGGATCAGTATTGCCATTGATTTCTCTAACTCTAGAAATAGCATTTTCACCTTCTACAATTAAGGCACATAACGGACTTCTTGTTATATAAGATATTAAATCATTAAAATATGGTTTACCTTCATGTTCTGAATAATGTAATTTAGCTGTTTCAATAGGAGCTTTTAGCATTTTCATAGCAGTTATCTTTAATCCGCCATTTTCATAGAAGCTTATAATTTCACCTATGATGTTTCTTTCAGTAGCATCTGGTTTTATTAGAACAAGAGTTTTTTCCATTTTATACACTCCTCTAACAAAGTTTAGGTGTTCATATTTTATCCATGTAATTTCATAATATTCCTATTATTTAATAATTTAATTAAAATACCTATATTATGAATAAGTTTTTATTTTCGATATTTGATTTTCTTCTATATAATAGCTTTTACTTATAAATTTTCTGAAGACTCTTATTTGTTTATACTTTACTTCAGCGTTTTCAAAATCCAGTACATCTATTCTCTCTCCATCAAAGCTAATTGGTTCTCTTGAATTCTTTAAAAATATCTCTATTTTCAATTCACAACCTCCTGAAAAAGATAATTTTGTCATTTAATTATACCATAAACTAAAAATGTTATATCTAAAATATAATATTAGTGTGATTATATAGTGCCATTAACATAATATTTGCATTACGTATTCAAAAAGTTTATTCTAGAATCATAATAAATTATATTTTAGGAGATTTAAAATATGAAGTTTTTTATAACATACATTATAATAATTAATCTGTATGCTATATATGTCATGTATATAGATAAAAAAAATGCAAAGGGTAAAAAGTGGAGAGTTCCTGAAGCAAAATTATTTGTAATAGCTATATTATTAGGTAGTCCTGGAATTTTAATTGGTATGCAAATATTTAGGCATAAAACTAAACATTTAAAATTTGTTTATGGAATACCAGCAATACTAATTATACAAATATATACTGTTTATAAATTAATAAAGGTGTTATTAAACATATAATATATTTATAAAAAGTTTTGAATAAGCATTTTTATTGCAACGGCAAGAGACATTGTTATAAATATAGGTTTTATAAGCTTAGAACCTTTATTTATTGCAAGAGAAGTCCCAAATTTTGCACCTATAATCATAGACAAAGCTACTGGTATGCCAATAGCATAAGAAATTTGATTATTTAATGCAAAGAGCACTAAGGCTGTAATATTGCTTGTAAAGTTTAATATTTTACCATTGCCAGCGGATTGTACAAAATCAAATCCAAAAATTTTTATAAGACCAAAGATTAAAAAGGAGCCTGTCCCTGGACCAAAGAAACCATCATAAAAGCCAAGTGAAAATGCTAAAATAATTCCAAAAGCTAGATTTATTTTTGTAAGGCCTCTAAAAGTACTATTCATACCAATAGATTTAGAAAATATAGTATATATGCCTACAAATAAAATCAATATTAATACAAGAGAGTATAAAAAGCTTTCATTTACCTTAAGTACAGTATTTACGCCAACTATAGCTCCTAAAAGGGTAAATGGAACTAGATATTTAAGTAAATTGAAATCTACTTTTTTAGATTTAGTAAATTGAAATGCACTTGTAAAAGAAGCAGCAGAAGAACAGAATTTATTTGTTCCAAGAGCTAAATGTGGTGATATACCAGAAATTAAAAAAGC
>JAYFRK010000194.1:0-14298 GCA_034925975.1 Clostridium sp. | reverse complement strand
GAAAAAGGTGATTTTAACCCTTTCTCTTCCCATCATGTTCAATAATTTAGTCCAAACTTTATATAGCCTTGCTGATATGTTTTGGGTAAGTAAACTAGGTGCTATAGAAGTTGCTTCCACTGGATTTGTTTGGCCTGTTCTTTTTCTTATAATATCTATAGGTATGGGGGTTACTATAGCTGGTACTTCATTGATTTCTCAATATGTAGGATCTAACCAAAGAGAGGAAGCTAAATTAACAGCTTCTCAAATTTTTTCTGTTGCTATTATCTTAGGAGCATTCTTATCTCTTTTAGGTTACTTTTTAACACCTTATATCCTCAGGATTATGGGAGCTGATTCGGAACTTTTTAAAAATAGTTATGCATATTTAAGCATTATGTTTTTTGATATACCTTCATATTTTATATTTTTAGTTTTTGGTGCCATTAGGCAAGCAGAAGGAGATACCCTGTCTCCTATGATATTGAATGTAGTTGGTGCAGTGACTAATGTACTTTTAGATCCTCTATTCATTTTCAAATTTAACATGGGAATAAAAGGTGCTGCAATTGCTACTGTACTTTCTAAAGTAATATTTGTTCCATATGTTATATACATTTTATTTAAACCTCAAAACGGTATTTATATTTCATTAAAAAGTTTAAAATTAAAGAAGAAAATAGTAAATAGAATATTAAAGGTTGGAGTTCCTACTTGTATAGGACAGTCTTGCTCATCCTTAGGCTTTATAGTACTTAATGCTTTCATTGTATCCTATGGCAATGATACAATGGCTGCTTTTAATATTGGAAATAACATAAATTCTATAGTTATGATGCCAGCTCTAGGTATAGGTACTGCTCTTGCATCTATAGTTGGACAGAATTTAGGAGCAGATAAAATAGACAGAGCAAAGATTGCATTTAAAACCTCAATATCTATATGTACAATTATCTTAGTAATAGGTGGAATAATATTGTTTCTATTTGCTGGAAATATAATTAAAATATTTGTACCTGACCCGAAGGATATTGGAGTTGTAATAGAAGGTAAATATTATCTTAAAGTAATTTCTGCAGCCTTACCTTTTATGGGTGTATTTCAAATTTTAATCGGTACCTTTCAAGGCTCTGGTCACACTTTTTATTCTATGATTATGGACATGGGGAGGCTTTGGTTCCTTAGGCTGCCTATGATACTATTTTGTAAAAATTTCACCAATTGGGGATCTCCTTCTGTATGGTATTCTATGATTATAAGTAATGGAATTATTTGCATAATGGGTATAATTATATATTCTACAGGTAATTGGCAAAAAAAAGTTATTCATAAAAAAGTCTCTGCATAGAAATAAAATAGAATATATAATATCAAGGATGTGTATATAATATTTAAGCGTGGTAAAATATATAATGTATATTATAAAACTTTGGACGAGGTGATTAACTATGTTTACTTTACCAAAACTTCCTTATGCATATAATGCATTAGAACCTTATTATGATGAAGAGACTGTCAAAATCCATCATGACAAACACCATCAGGCATATGTAGATGGACTTAATAAAGCCGAGGAAAAAATTAAAGCGGCCAGAGAATCTGCTGACTATTCCCTTATAAAGCACTGGGAAAGAGAACTTGCTTTTAATGGCGCTGGTCATATGCTTCACACTCTTTTTTGGGAGAACATGATATCTGGTGGTTCTCAACTTACCGGAGATATTGTTAATAGAATAAACGAAGATTTTGCCGACACTGAAGCCTTTAAAAAACAATTTACTGCTGCAGCAACTGCAGTAGAAGGCTCTGGTTGGTGTATTCTTGTTTGGATTCCTAAATTTCAAAAATTAGAAATCCTTCAAGTTGAAAAACATCAGGATCTAACTATCTGGGGAGCTATTCCACTTTTAATTCTAGATGTTTGGGAACATGCCTATTATTTAAAATATCAAAACAGAAGAGCTGATTTTATATCCGCTTGGTGGAATATAGTAAACTGGGACGTTGTAAATAATAGATTTGTTGAAGCAACAAAATTAAAATAATTTCTCTTAAACATATATAAGCTATAAAGAGTTATTTAAACAATTTATCTCTTTATAGCTTATTTTTTTGCAACTTATACTTTATAATCATTTGTAATAATCTTAAATATGCTAATAAAAGTTCTATTTATTAAAAATTTTTTCAACAGAACAAGCGCTAGCTATTTCTCGCAGTACTTCTGCAATTTCTGACGCTTTATCTTCATCTGCTAATACTATTAAATAATCTCCAGCATATATAGTTGAATTTCCTTTAGGTATTATTTCTTTTTGCCCCCTTTTTATTCCTACAAGTAAACACTGCTGTGGCCAAGTTATTTCTTTTATTTTCTTTCCTTCAAGAGCAGTTCCTAAACAAACAGCAATCTCTAATATAACTTTTTTCTTACTATCCCCTACGAATTTATTTTCCGTTTTGCTGTTTTTCATTAGGATTCTTTCTAATAAGGATTCGTAAATAGGCTCTGATTTCATTAAATCAGCTGTTATATATGCAGTAATTGATACTACTGTTAATGCTAAAAGATGGCTAAAGGATCCCGTCATTTCAGTAATTAAAATACTTCCTGTAATAGGAGCTCTAACAACTGCCGTAAAGTAACCTGCCATGGCCAATACAACAAAATTGGTAATATACTCTGGACTAATACTTAATACTTTTGCTAGTACACTTCCATATATATTTCCTATTATAGCTCCAATTACAAGCATAGGTAAGAATATTCCTCCTGGAACTCCAGATCCAAAGCTTATCATAGTAAATAAGAATTTGATTATTAATAATAGTAGAAGCATTTGTAATGCAAACTTTTCATGAGTAAATTCCATTATTAAATTATGACCTGATCCCAGTGCCCTAGGAAAAACTAATGCTAATATTCCTGCTACAACAAATGGTATAATGGGCCTTACTTGTGCCGTAAGCCATTTTTTACTTGAGTATAAATCTTGAGTTTTCAAAAGTGTTTTATTGAACAATACTCCTAAAACTCCTGTTATAATACCTAAAACTATTAAATATAAATAGTATTTTAAAGGCAAAATATTAAGTAATTCAAAATTAAAAACTGGTCTTAATCCAAAAAACTGTTTTGAAATAAAATCTGCTGTAATTGAAGCTGACATTGCAGAGACTAATACTAAAGGTGAAAAATTTTTATGTATCTCTTCTAGTGCAAATATTACTCCAGCTAAAGGCGCATTAAATGCTGCTGAAAGACCTGCACTAGCACCACTAGTTATTAAATATTTTTCTTCAATCTTTACTCTTTTAAAAATCCTACTAAATCCTTGTCCAACTGCAGCACCCATTTGTATAGAGGGACCTTCTCTGCCTAAAGATAATCCCGCACCAATAGCTAGAATTCCTCCAATAAATTTTCCTATAATTACTCTAAGCCAATCCATTTTAAGTTTTCTAAACAAAATTCCCTCTGTTTGTGGAATTCCACTTCCTGAAATCATAGGTTCTTGTTTTACCATAAAACCTACTACCAAACTTACTATTATATAAATTAAAAACCAAAATACAACTAAAGTTATTGTATGCTTTTTTATTACAAAATTCTGCTCTGTAAATTTCCATATCCATTCTACTGCAAAACGATATAGTACTACTAATAGACTAGCTAATACTCCAATTATAATACCCTCTATAACTAGCTTTAACTGAAAAGTCTGCCAATGAAATAAGGTATTATGTGTGCCATGTTTATTTTGTGCTTCCACGTTACTTCCTCCAATATTGTTTATTGATATAAGTTAATTATAAACTTATAAAGCATTGTTATCAACCATTAAAGAACTAAGCTAAAATCAGTGTTGGCATATGATATGAATTTTCACAATTTTTAATTGATTTTTTTATTACCGCATGATATTATGTTACTAATACAATATAAAGTTTTCAAAACTACATATACAATTGTTTATAAGGTGGGATAAACTTGGAAAAAATAGCTTTAATTACCGATAGTACATCTGACTTAAATGACACAATCATAAATGAATACGATATCAAAGTACTTCCATTAAAAATTATTTATAAAGATAGAGAATATATTGATAGAGTAACAATAACTCCTCAACAAGTTTATGATAGTCTAAGTGTTGAGGTTCCCCATACTTCACTACCTTCAATACATGAAATGAATGATTTATTTTCAAAACTAGAAGAGGAAGGATATACACATGCAATTGCCATATGTATTGGTTCTGGACTATCTGGAACATATAACACATTGAAACTTGCAGCCAGTGAACATGATAAATTAAAAATTACTGTATTCGATTCAAAGTCGCTTACACTTGGTGCTGGTGCTCTTGTAATCGGTTGCGGCGAAATGTTAAAACAAGGAAAGTGTTATGATGAAATTGTAAATTCATTACCTTCTATGAGAAATAAAATTAGTGTTTACTACATAGTAGATACTTTAGAATATTTAATAAAAGGTGGAAGAATCGGCAAAGTATCAGGTACAATTGGAAAACTTCTTAATCTTAAACCAATTATATCTATAGATCCTGAAGGTGTATACTATACCTACACTAAAGTAAGAGGAAAAAACCAAGCAAAGACTAAACTTATGGAGATAATTAAAGATAATTTAACTAACTCTAAAGCGAAGATATGGGTCATGCACGGCGGAGCTTTAGAAGAAGGTAAAAAATTCTATGAAAGCTTAAAAGATGACTCAAATATTACATCTCTTAGCTTTGGAGAAATAAGTCCTGTAGCTGGAGTACATACTGGACCCGGTCTTATAGGAGTTGTTATTGTAAAAGAACCATTTATAATATAAAGTAAACCTAGGATAGAAGTCCTAGGTTTACTTTTATATTATTACTACTTATTATCTACTATATTTGTTAAGGTTCCTATTTTTTCTATATAACATTTTACCTCATCCCCAGCTTTTAAAAATTTAGGTGGCTTAAATCCCATCCCTACTCCTGCTGGAGTTCCTGTAGATATTATGTCTCCAGGTTTCAAAGTTGTTCCTTTAGAAAACTCACTTATTATGTAAGGTATATCGAATATTAACTCTTTGGTATTTGATTTTTGTCTAAGTTCACCATTTACATAACACTCAATGTCTAGTTCGATAGGAAATTTTATATCTCTTTTGTCTACTATCCATGGTCCTATAGGACATGTACCATCAAAACTTTTACCTTTAAACCACTGTATATGCTTTGTTTGAATATCTCTGACAGATATATCATTTAAAATTGTATATCCAAAAATATATTCCTCCACTTTATCATAGGGTATATCTTTTCCTCTTTTTCCTATAATAACTGCTAACTCTACTTCATAATCAAGTTGTTTAGTTATCTCTTCATGAAGGGATATTTTTTCTTCATTCCCCAAAGATTTATCAACCAGTTTACAAAAGTATATAGGATTTTCTGGTAATCCGTTTTTTAAATCCATAGTACTTGGAACTTCTTTCACATGTTCCTTGTAGTTTTTCCCAAGACAAATAACTCCTCTTCTAGGTTCCGGGATTGGTGCTTCTAATGTAACATCACCTATGTCTATGCATTTTTCTTCATTGTCAATATTTATTAGTCTTTCTTCATATTTATCAAAAAAGTTCTCAATAAACTCCATCATATTATTAGTGCCACTTTCCCCAAAAACATCTTTAATTTTTATTATTTTTTTGTCGTCTTTTGTCATAACTCCTATTTCTTCATTTCCTTTATAATTGAAAGTAATAAACTTCATATTAAGCACCCCCATATTTATTTTCATTAATTATATCAGAAAATCCTCGTAATATTAAAATTTATTTAAATTATTGATTCATCTATATCTTAAGTATATAATTTTATCAATACCATTATGAATTCCCAAAATAAGGAGCCAACGCCATGAAAAAAGTTTTTTTCAAGTCTATAGACTCTTATATGGATACTGAAAATATAAGCAAAACTGCAGCCTATCTCTTAGATAGAATAATTAAGGAAGAACAAATCTCTCTAGAAAAATATATTCCTCTTAAAGTTCACTTCGGTGAAAAAGGAAATAAAACATTTATTGAACCAAAGAACTATAATGGCATTATTGAATATCTGAAAAACCATAATGTGAAAAGTTCTTTTATTGAAACAAATGTGCTATATGAAGGAGAACGTACTACTAAAACTAAACATATGAACCTTGCAAAAGATCACGGTTTTACACAACTTCCTATAGTAATAGCAGATGGAGAATATGGAGAAGATTATGAATTAGTTGAGATTAACAAAAAAGTATTTAAAATGTGCAAGATAGGTAAAGAAATCGCAAAACAAAAGCAGTTAATTGTCCTTAGTCATTTTAAAGGGCATGTTTTGGCAGGTTTTGGCGGTGCCATAAAGCAGCTGGCAATGGGATGTGCTTCAAGAGGGGGAAAATTGGATCAACATGTTAACTCTATTCCAAAAGTTAATCCTTTCAAATGTAAATCTTGTAATGTCTGTGTAAAAAATTGTCCTGAAAATGCTATTTTATTATCTTCAAAAGCAAAAATAGTTAAAAATAAATGTATCGGATGTGCTTCCTGCATGGCAATCTGCCCTCACAAAGCTATATCAACTAACTGGTTAGGCGCACTATCAGGTTCATTCAGTGAAAGACTTGCAGAATATGCTTTTGCAGCCCAAAAAGATAAAAATAATATATATATTACATTTGCTTTTAATATAACAAGAGGATGTGACTGTGAAGGTCATAAAATGAATCCAATTGTTAGCGACCTTGGAATATTTGCATCTACAGATCCTATAGCTATTGATAAAGCTTGCCTTGATGCTCTTGATAAAAGAAAAGGTGGAAAAGTTTTTTCGAGAGGAATACGTACTCTTGAATATGGTGAAAAAATCGGATTAGGAAGCTTAAATTATAAATTAGTTGAAATTAACTAATATAACCAAAAACTTTCAAAACAATTTATAATTTATTTAAAAAAATATTGAAAATTTTTTTTAATAATGTTATAATGAAAACGTAATCAAACCCACACTACATGTTATTTAATGATATACGGACAGAATTTAATATGGTATCACTTTGCGTGCTACTGACTCGATCAGGCATGAGCAATTGATTAAATTTGAATTTTCTATATTTATTTGTATTATTATGTCGCTTTTACGTGATAATACAAATGAGTATAGAATAATTCTCATTAATCTTTGCTCATGCCTTTTTCTTCTATTAAAAACTCTAAACTAATAAATAATATACAAAAGAAAGGAGAAAATACTATGTTTAAAAAATTTTTTGGTGTTTTACAACAAGTTGGTAAAGCATTAATGCTCCCAGTTGCCTTATTACCGGCAGCAGGATTACTGCTTGCCTTCGGAAATATGTTTCAAAATCAACAATTCTTAAATATTGCTCCTGCATTAAATGTTCATTGGTTTCAACAACTAGCTAAAGTTATGGAACAATCAGGTGGAATAATATTTAGCAATCTTGCCCTACTATTTGCAGTTGGTGTTGCAGTTGGTCTTGCCGGCGGTGAGGGCGTTGCAGGACTTGCAGCTATAGTTGGCTTCTTAATTATGAATGCCACTATGGGCCTTATATCCGGAATTACTCCAGAAATGATAGGTAAAAATCCTGCCTTTGCAAATGTTTTAGGAATTCCTACTCTTCAAACAGGTGTTTTTGGAGGTATTATAGTTGGAATTATTGCAGCACAGGTATATAAGAAATATCACAACATAGAACTTCCGCCATACTTAGGGTTCTTTGCAGGAAAGAGATTTGTGCCAATAGTAACAGCAGCAGTTGCAGTTATACTTGGTATTGCAATGACCTTCATATGGCCGCCAATACAGCATGGTTTAAATGTATTTTCATCTAATATGATTGATACAAATAAAACCCTAGCAGCCTTTGTCTTCGGAGTAATAGAAAGATCCTTAATACCATTTGGGTTGCATCACATATTCTATAATCCATTTTGGTTCCAATTTGGTGAATATATAAATAAGGCAGGTCAAGTAGTAAATGGTGATCAAACTATATTCTTTGCCCAATTAAAAGATGGTGTTCCATTTACAGCAGGTACATTTATGACTGGTAAATTTCCATTTATGATGTTCGGTTTACCAGCAGCAGCACTTGCTATATATCATGAAGCAAAACCTGAAAAGAAAAAGGTAGTTGCAGGTATAATGGCTTCTGCAGCACTAACTTCATTCTTAACAGGTATTACAGAACCAATTGAGTTCTCATTCTTATTCGTTGCCCCAGCACTATTTGCAATCCATGCACTATTTGCAGGATTATCCTTTATG
The DNA here is from genome assembly GCA_034925975.1 of Clostridium sp. Classification (GTDB taxonomy): domain Bacteria; phylum Bacillota; class Clostridia; order Clostridiales; family Clostridiaceae; genus Clostridium_H. Next base: position 5,974 of record JAYFRK010000194.1, on the reverse strand, counting down.
ACAATGCATATTTTAAATGTTAAAATAGGTATGACATTCTCTGGTGGAGTTATAGACTTTCTTCTATTCGGAGTAATTCCAAATAGAACAGCCTGGTGGTTAGTAATTCCTGTAGGCTTAGTATTTGCATTAATTTACTACTTTGGTTTCCGTTTTGCAATCAGAAAGTGGAATTTAAAAACTCCAGGTCGTGAAGATGACATAGTTGAAAATAATACCTCTGCCGTTAAAGGTGCAGCATTAGCTGTAGGAGTACTAGAATCATTAGGCGGAAGAGAGAATATTGATAATCTTGATGCTTGCATAACACGTCTTCGTGTAATTGTTAAAGATATTAATAAAGTAGATAAAGAACGTATAAAGAAACTTGGAGCTTCAGGTGTTATGGAAATCGGCAATAACATCCAAGCCATATTTGGTCCAAAATCAGATCAATTAAAAGAACAGATAAAAGACGTTATGGCTGGTAAGGTTCCAACAGAAAATATAGATCTAAAAAAATCTGAGTCAAATTCTAAAGTAAGAGATTTAGACTTTATAATTCCAATATCCGGAAAAATTATAGAATTGTTAGATGTCCCAGATCAGGTATTTTCACAAAAATAATGGGTGATGGCTTTGCAATTGAACCATCAGATGGTGAAGTTGTATCTCCTGTAGATGGAGTTATAACAACATTCTTCCCAACAAAACATGCCATTGGCATAACATCAGATAATGGCCTTGAAATATTAGTTCACTTTGGAATAGACACAGTAAATCTTCAAGGTAAAGGCTTTACAGCACTTATAGAACAAGGTTCTAAAGTAAAAGCCGGTCAACCAATGTTAAAAGTAGACTTAAAGGAAATCGAAAAAGAAGTTCCATCACTTATTACACCAATAGTATTTACAAATTTATCTGAAGATCAAAAAGTTTCATTTAAGCCTGGCCAAATTGTAAAACATGGTGAAGATGGAGTTATATTTATAAAATAAACAATAAATATATCTGAAAATATCTATATAAAAATATAGTGACCACAATAATTGTAGTCACTATATTTTTTACATATTTCCTTTACTCTATAACTATTTTTCCATCATGCAGTTTTACTTTTATGTGTGAGCCTTCTCCAAATTTCTTTTGTAGGTATTGCTCTGCAATTTCATCTTCAATATACTTCTGAATAGTTCTTCTTAATGGCCTAGCACCATATTTACTATCATATCCGATTTCTAATATATAATCTTTTACTTCTTCGGAAACTTCTAAAGTTATTTCCCTTTCTTTAACTTCTTCAACTACTTCCTTTAACATTAAATCAATAATTTTATTAAGTTCTTCTTTAGTAAGAGGTCTAAATACAATAGTATCATCTACTCTATTTAAAAATTCTGGCCTAAATACTTCCTTAAGTGCTTCTTTTACATGGTTCTCTAAATCATTATATTCACCTTGAGCAAATCCAATTCCTGAAGCCTTATAGTTAGTTCCTGCGTTAGAAGTCATAACTATTACTGTATCTTCAAATGAAACAGTTCTTCCTTGACTATCAGTCAGCCTTCCATCTTCAAGAACTTGAAGTAGCATATTAAATACATCTGGATGAGCTTTTTCAATTTCGTCTAAGAGTATAACAGAATAAGGTTTTCTTCTTACTTTTTCTGTTAACTGTCCTCCTTGGTCATATCCTACGTATCCTGGAGGCGCTCCTATTAGCTTTGACACAGTATGCTTCTCCATATATTCAGACATATCAATTCTAATTAATGCTTCTTCACTTCCAAATAATTCACAAGCAAGAGCTTTTACAAGTTCTGTTTTACCAACACCAGTAGGTCCTACAAAAATAAATGAGGATGGTTTTTTCTTTTTCCTAAATCCCAATCTATTACGTCTTATAGCTCTTGATAATGCTACAATACCTTCATTTTGTCCTATAACTCTTTTATGAAGTTTTTCTTCCAAATTAAGAAGTTTATCTGCCTCTTCTTCAGTAATCCTTTGTACAGGAATTTTAGTCCAAGCCTCTATAACATAAGCAATATCTTCAACAGTCAATTCTATATTCTTGCAGTTTTTCTCAATATGATCAATCTTTTCTTGAACCTTAAATTGATCCACTTTATATTTTGCTGCCTTTTCATAGTCATTATTAGCTGCTGCTTCTTTCATATTTAATTCAACTTTTATTAATTCTTCCTTTAGTGCTTCTAATTCTACAAGTCCTCTATTCTTTAGATTTGCTCTTGAACTAGCTTCATCAATAACGTCTATTGCCTTATCAGGTAAAAATCTATCTGTTATATACCTTTCTGAAAGATTTACAGCCATCTCTATAACTCTATCTGAAATTTTTACTTTATGGTAATCTTCATAATAATGTTTTATTCCTTTTAAAATTTCTATACTTTCTTCATTGGTGGGTTCTTCAACTAAAACCGGTTGAAATCTTCTCTCTAAAGCTGAATCTTTTTCTATATATTTTCTATATTCTTCTAAAGTAGTTGCACCAATTATCTGTACTTCTCCCCTTGCTAATGCCGGCTTTAATATATTAGCAGCATTCATGGCGCCACCTTGAGCTTCTCCTGCTCCAATAATATTGTGCACTTCATCTATTACTAAAATAATATTACCATTGTCTTTAGCTTCCTCTATTATTGACTTCATTCTACCTTCAAATTGACCTCTAAATTGTGTACCAGCTACAATAGCTGTAAGATCAAGAAGATATACTTCAGCATCAAATAACTTAGCTGGAACTTGTCTTTCTGCAATTCTCACAGCCAAGCCCTCTGCTATTGCAGTCTTACCAACACCAGGCTCTCCAATGAGTATAGGATTGTTTTTATTTCTTCTATTTAGAATCTGAACAACTCTATCTAGTTCTCTATGTCTTCCTATAACCATATCTACCTTACCATTTTTAGCTTTTCCAGTAAGATTTATCCCATACATATCTAAATACTTTCTCTTTTTCTTGAATAAACTACTTTTTGATTTTGTCTTTTCTTTTGCTTCCACATTTAAATGCTTTTTATCATCTTTTTCCTCATTTATAGCATCTTCATTTGTAATGTCTGAGTTATCCTTTTGTTCTGGCAATATACCGTTAAATAGATTGGAAAGCATGCTATTTTCACTTAAATCATCTATACTTATATCTTGAAGCATACCATTCATTTGTTCAGCTAAATTTTCAAAATTCTCTGGAGTTATACCTGCCTGCTTCATTAGCTGATCTAAAATTGGATATCCCATTTTCTTAGCACATTCTAAGCAAACTCCCACCATTTCAGTCTTTCCATCTTCTACTTTAGCTGTATATATAGTTGCTACATTTTTTTTACAAATAGAACACATTTGCATCTATATCATCTCCGTATTTTTATATATCCAAATATATTTTTATAGTTAAAGTATATAATACTTTATATTTACAATTTTATCAATCAGATTGTTAAAAACAATTATGAAAAAATAATGAACTTATTTTTATTCTATATTGATAAAAATATTGACTATATATATTGTATCATAGTATTGAATTTTAAATAATGACTCTTAAATTTTTACTTTTTACTATTTATCTCATATTTATAACACAATTTCCCCTCTATGCTAATAAACTATTAGTAAGATTACTACTTGGAGTGTGATTATATGAATACATCCTTTTATAGAAAATTAGTAGTAGGTGTCAATACAAAAGTTCCACTAATAGATGGAAAATATGGTCAAGCTATAAATTTTGATAATGCAGCCACAACTCCTCCATTTGTTACTGTAGTCGAAGAAGTTGTAAAATTTCTTTCATTATATTCTTCAGTTCATAGAGGATTCGGTTATAAATCTCAACTATCTACTAAATTATATGAGGATAGTAGAAATATTGTAGCAAAGTTTGTAAATGCAGATACTAGACACAATTCCGTTATTTTTGTTAAAAATACTACTGAGGCCATAAATAAACTTTCTAACATGCTTTATAGAAAATATAAAGATGATATTATTCTTTCTACTGACATGGAGCACCATTCTAATGATTTACCTTGGAGAAAATATACTATTGATTACGTTTCAGTTGATCAATGTGGAAGACTATCTCTAGAGGATTTAGAATTAAAATTAGATAGATATAATGGAAAAGTTAAGTTAGTTACCATTACTGGAGCATCTAATATTACAGGTTATAGAAACCCAATACACGAAGCAGCAAAACTTGCCCATAAATATGGAGCAAAAATTTTAGTAGATGGAGCTCAATTAGTTCCTCATGCAGTAGTGGATATGAAACCCATGGATTCAGATGAGCATATAGATTATCTCGCTTTTTCTGCTCATAAAATGTATGCTCCTTTTGGAGTAGGTGTATTAATAGTTCCCAAAAAAGATTTTGAAGATATTCCACCTGATTATTCTGGAGGAGGGACAGTAGATATTGTTACTCATGATTATATTAAATGGTTAGAACCTCCACAAAAAGATGAGGCTGGTTCACCTAATGCAATAGGAGTAATTGCCCTATCTACAGCAATAGAAATCTTAAATTCCATAGGTATGGATAATGTAGAAAAATATGAAAATAGATTGACACAATATGCCCTTAAAGCTTTAAATCAAATTCCTGATATAAAAATATATTGTGATGGAATGGATACTAGACAAAGAATAGGAACTATCGCTTTTAACATATCTGGAATAAAACATGAAATAGTTGCAAAAATTCTTTCTTACGAATCAGGTATATCTGTTAGAAATGGATGCTTCTGTGCTCAGCCTTATGTGCAAAAGCTCTTAAGAATGACTAGCGAAGAAGTAGAGGAAAGAATAAAAAGTGGTAGCCACGAGCCAGGTATGGTAAGGGTAAGCTTTGGAATATATAATACTAAACCTGAAGTAGATGTTCTAGTCTCCACATTAAGGAAAATAGCTTTAAATAAACAAGCCTATATAGCTAAATATAAATCTCTGCCTAATGATCTCTATTTCCAAGCAATGAGTTATCAATAGGTTGTCCATTTAACTTTAAGTATAAAATTCTCTAGAGGATTTTATACTTTTTATTTAATAGTTCTTACAGTAATCCAAAGCTTGATCTTTTCAGATATCATAATTTTATTTATTTTTAGTTGATATTCCTTTCCTTCCAATTTCATAATCCTTTTATCTATTATTTCACATAAAACATCTCCATCTATTTTATCTACTTCTTTTCCTATTAACCCTTTAAACTTATTTTTAATATGTTTTTCTAGAGCAATTTTAGTTATATCATCAATTTGTGTATTACCTTCTTGCATAAGATCTACTTTAATTTCTTTCACAACAAGCCTCTTTTTATAAACAGCTTCTTGATATCTTTCTAACTTAAGTTTATCCTCTTCAATTACTGTGTTTAAGTGCTGAATCTGTTTTATATAGTTGTCTATTCTGTAGCTTACTAATAAATTTATTATAATTACACCAATCATTCCACCTAAAAACAAACCTGTAAAAAAAAATATGAGATATTTGCTTTTATTATTTACTTTATCCATATTTCACCACACTTTTGTACTAGTTTTATGAACTTATATCCAAGATTCGCACCTATAAGCGCAAACAATATGTACACTATCTGCTTTATTAAAGCTCCTAATTCTCCTCTAAATATACCTTCTTCTATAAGCTGAAAAGATGAAAATGTACCTCCTAGTGATGTAGCTACTGCCCATATTTTTATAGACTCTGCTAAATTTAGCATGGTTCTTAAAGGTGGATTATTAGTCATTAGTGCTCCAATTCCCGCAAAGGAACTTGCTCCAATTATAACTCCAAATGATATTAAAAAACTATAAACTATGTTAGTTACAAAATTAGTCACTTAATTCACTCTCCTACTGAGAAAATAATATTTCTATATAATTTATGATATATATTTTTCTAATATTACCTTACATACTTTTCTAACAAATCTTGCTTAACTTAGTAATATATATTTTTTTAT
>JAYFRK010000088.1:0-9993 GCA_034925975.1 Clostridium sp. | reverse complement strand
TACGTAATTTTAGCTGAAAATAATGAAATTGTAATTGCTAAAAGTGATTCCAATGGAAGTATCTTAGATAAGGATGGAAATATAATAAATAAAGAAGGTACAGGAACTAAAATTAACAGTTTAAGAGTTCAAGATATAATTAACATCATAAAAGGCGATAAATCTATGCAGTTTGAAAGTATTGAACAATTAAATGATGGTATCAAAGATTTTGATATAAAATATGAAATGCCCGAGTAAGGGCATTTCATATTTTATTATATAAGTAAAGTGCTACAAAATGGCGGCCTTGGTAACTACAGAATAAGGTGCTAAAAATCGAAGGTGTATAATTCAACAGAGAATCTTCGCTACGTTGAGAAGTTCTAAGTTTGTGCCTTTAAAAATTCCCTACCCAGTCCTATGCAGCGTCCTGCTGCAGTCCTGGCTCCCACCCGTCCTAGGTGGGAATTACGGGAATTTTTAAATTCACAAACTAAGAACTTCTAGGACTTGCTCAAAATTCTCTTAATGAATTATACATCCTCTTACTTTTAGTACCTTAAATTGAGTAAATTAAGGCCGCTATTGATTATACAAAACATATATTAAGAGCTGCAGTAATAATAGCTATTTAGACTATGGTTAATTTAATAACCAGTGTAAGAATCATATCAATTGGCTTACTAAAAAAGCGCAAAGCGCTTAATCCGATAGGGTGCCAGGGTTTTAGGCGAAGCCTGTTGAAGTTATACTAGTATTTTCTAATTGCGGTTAATTAAGGTATATAAAATAACTATCCAGTATGCATAATTATTAAGGAAACAGATAGAATTAGTTAGAATATTAGTTTAAAGATAGCAGGTTAAAAGAACTTACTGGTTATTGAATAAAAGATAAGTTATTTTATAGAATACTTTGTTTATAGATTGTTTAGAAAAATATCCACATGCTAACGCATTTATTAAAGGTAGCTTTTTAGCTATATTCAATAATATATACTTAGTAACTTTACAGTGTGGCTGTCGCCATGCAAAATTATCATTTTACTTTTTGAATTCATTTTAGTATTTATTGTAACAACTATTAGTTGCAACTAAATAAAGCAGCCTTTAGTACTACTTTATGAACTGAAGGTTTCTCAATGATACATATATGAGTTAGCCAAGTAATCTTACATGCCGATATTTTTACTTTGCTATATTTAAATTGTAAATAAAATTTTACAAATATGCGTAACATACAATAAAAATAATATGATACAATTGGTATGTGAAAAAATTACTACTATAGTAAATGAATGGGGTGGAGTTGAAAAGGAGGGTAAAATATGAGTTCAAGATGGAAATTAGATAGGTTATATACGTCTTTTGATAGTAAAGAATTTAAAGAGGATATGGAAAAGTGTAGGCAATATATAGCTGAACTTAATAGTTGGGTAGATGAAAGTATTGCTAATTACAGTGATCCTAAAAGAAAGCTAGAAGATTATATAGGATTTAGTACAAAGATTTTAGAAATATCTACAAAACTATTAGCTTATTCACAACTTACTTTAAGTGTTGATACTAAAAATGCAAAGGCTATGGCAAGCTTAGAATCTGTGGAAGCTGGACTTTCAGAGCTAGCAGAACCACATGCTAAGTTTGAAAAGTGGATTTCAGGGATTCAAGATTTCGACTCAATAATAAAATCTTCAAATTTATTGATGGAACATAAGTTTTATTTAGAAAATATAGTTGAAAAGAGTAAATATCTTTTAAGTGATAAAGAAGAATTAGTAATAGCCAAGATGAAAAATACGGGATCTAGTGCTTGGACTAAGCTTAAAGATTTAATTACTTCTACTTTATTAGTGGAAATAGAAGTGGATGGAGAAAACAAGAAATTGCCTTTAAGCTTAGTTAGAAACATGGCTTATGATAAAAATTCATCTGTAAGAAAAAGAGCCTATGAAGCAGAACTTAAGGCTTATAAGAATATAGAAGATACCGCAGCAGCTTGCTTAAATGGTATAAAGGGCGAAGTTATAACTCTAGATAAGCTTAGGGGATATAAGTCACCTTTAGATGAAACTCTTTTAAATTCAAGAATTGATGAAGAAACACTAAATGCTATGTTAACCGCAATGAAAGAAAGTTTTCCTTCCTTTAGAAAATTTTATAAGAGAAAGGGAGAACTTCTAGGAAATAAAAATGGCCTTCCATTTTATGATTTATTTGCTCCAGTTGGAGAGGGGAATATGAACTTTAACTATGATGAAGCTAAAAAGTTTATAATTGAAAATTTTAGAAGTTTTAGTGATAGACTTGCAGACTTTGCACAAAGGGCTTTTGAAGAGGAATGGATTGATTCAGAACCTAGGGAAGGAAAAGTTGGAGGAGCCTTTTGTGAAAATATACATCCAATTGGAGAAAGCAGAATAATGTGTAATTTTAGTGGAAGCTTTAGTGATGTAGTTACAATTGCACATGAACTTGGACATGGATATCATGGAGAATGTCTGAAGGATGAAACTATATTAAATAGTAACTACCCTATGCCTATAGCTGAGACTGCATCCACATTTTGTGAAACAATTATAAAGAGAGCAGCTATAAAAAATGCTTCTAAGGAAGAGGCTTTTACAATTTTAGAAAGCGAAATATCAGATTCTGGGCAAGTAATAGTAGATATATACAGTAGATTTTTATTTGAAAGTGAGCTATTCAAAAGAAGAGAAAGCGGTTCTTTAAACACTGAACAGTTAAAAGAAATTATGATTAATGCACAAAAAGAGGCTTATGGAGATGGACTTGATTTCAGTTATCTTCATCCCTATATGTGGGTGGTAAAACCACATTATTATTATGCTAATACAAACTTTTATAATTTCCCTTATGCATTTGGATTATTATTTTCAAAAGGACTTTACAGCGAATATTTGAAAAGAGGAAAAACATTTATAAAGGACTATGACAATCTGTTAAGTGTAACAGGAAAGAATAACCTAGTAGATGTAGCGAAGCTTATGGATATAGACCTCCATTCAGTTGACTTTTGGAGGAGTTCTTTAAAGCTAATAGAAGATGATATAAATAAGTTTGTAAATTTAAGTGTGTAAAATTCTAATATCAATTTATTTTATATAAATTGATCATAATATTTTATTTATAAAAGTTGATTTGGGGGGGAGCTTATGTTTAAGTGGAAAGAGGATTATAGCTGTAATATTGCAGAAATTGATATTCAGCATAAAAAGTTATTTAAATTAGGAGAAAAAATATACGATATTGTTTCAATTAAAGATGGTTTTGATCATTATGACAAAATAATGAATGCATTACTTGAACTTCAAAAGTATGCAATATATCATTTTGAATATGAAGAAAAGCTTATGAAACAATATGAGTTTCCAGAGTTAGAAAAGCAGAAAAAGGAACATAGGGAGTTTGTAGATAGCATAATTGAATTGGGAAAAAAAGACATAGATGAAAATCAACATAAGATATCTATGGATATATTATTATTCATTGCTAATTGGATAGAAAAGCATATTTTAAAATCAGATATGGGATATAAAGAATTTCTTAATTCCAAAGGTGTATTTTAATTTTATAAGAGTTTAAAAAATGTGAGCAGCAATTTATTGGAAAATTGCTGCTCACATTTTTTATCCTATGGGAATATAATATTTAGGCTTACAAATTTTAGTTTATTCTTTACATAATGTAATACAAATAGAAGATTTTAAATATATATTATAGTGATAAATTTGAGGAGGGGTATAATGGGACACTATAATTCGGAGTATGAAAGTTATTATAATTCTATTATAAATAAAAGAAATAGCAGTAATAATTATTTTAGAGGGAGCCAAGGACGGGAAAAAAATAAAAATTGGATAGTAAAAAGACTAATTCAAGAATTATGTGGAGTTTTAGTCATGGTTATATTTGTATTAGTTTGCAAGTTTATAGTAACTCCACAAACTGTATCTGCTTATAAGTATTCTAAAAATATTGTAAATAGCAATTATGATTATAAAGGTTTTATAAATAAAGTAAAAACAGTTGATACAAGTGAGAATATACAAGATAAAGCAGTTGAATTAATTGATAAGGTAAAGTCTAATTTTACTGGAGGAGAAACAATAAAAGAGAAAATAAGAGATAAATTTACACTACCAGCTAATGGAAACATTATGAGTGAGGAAGACAATGGTATTGTTATCTCAACTAATTTAGATGGAAAAGTTTCTGCAAGCTTTGATGGTAAGGTAAAAGAGTGTGGAGAAGATGCTAAGTTAGGAAAGTATATTTTAATTGATCATGGAGAAGGTTTAGAAACTGTCTATTCCAATTTGGACAATATAGTAGTTAATGAAAAAGACATAGTTAGAAAGGGAGAAGTTATAGCAGAAAATAAAACTCAGAAAGAAGCTGTACATTTTGAAGTTTTATTTATGGGTCAAAACAAAGGATTAGAAAGAATAGTAGGAAAAAAAGATTAGAATATGGAAAAAAGACAGGAGTTAATAATAAAAGTAAGTAAATTATTTATTCCTTATATTATATTACTAATTATAATTGGATTTAAGGGGAAAATTATAGTTTCATTTTTACTAGTATTTTTGCATGAAATAGTCCATTACACTGTTGCTAGAAAATTAGGGTTTAAAGGTTTTGATATAGAAATACTTCCTATAGGAGCAGTACTTAGATTTAAGGATTTAGATGATGCTGATCCAAAGGAAGATTTAATTATATCATTAAGCGGACCATTATTTAATCTAATTTTTGCATTAGTAGCATATTGCATAAATATTATATGGCCTAACCATTATTTTCATACATTATATATGAGTAATCTAGCATTGGGAATATTTAATTTTATTCCAGCTTTTCCTCTAGATGGTGGGAGGATAGTAAGAGATATATTGTCTTTAAAGACTTTTTATAAAAGAGCTAATAAAATTACTGTAAAGTTAAGCTATTTTATTGGAGGATTAATAACCTTCTATTCTATAATACTAATATTTATTGATAGACGAAGTATTAGTACTATGATTATAGGTTTTTTTATAATAGTTGCATCGTATAAAGAAAAGGAAAGGATAGTTTATTTGATTATGGGAGACATAGTTAAAAAGAAATATAAATTTATTAAAAAAGGGTATATTGAAAATAGGAGCATATCCATATACTATAAGAAAAGTTTATTAGAAGCGCTAAGTATTGTTGATAAGAACAAGTACAATATATTTATAGTATTAGATAGTGACATGAAAGCCATAAATGTAATATATGAGGGAGAACTTATAGAGGCTATTAAGATATATGGGAATGTTACCATAGAAGAATATCTAAAAGCCATAGATGAAGTTGATAAGATGGATAAGTTAGCTAAAATAACAATGGAGGAATGGAATGAGTGGAAGTGCGGAGAAAATAGAGATGTATAGTAAATTGATTTTATTTTTATGCTAGTATATGATAAAATGTAGTAACGTAACTATAGGTGTAACATAGGAGGAAATTCGATGAATAAAATTTCAGATGATATATTGCACAAGGTTGAAAAACCTGCAAGATATACAGGAGGAGAATTAAACTCATTTTTAAAAGATAAAGATAATGTAGATATAAGATTTGCCTTTTGCTTTCCAGATGTATACGAAGTTGGCATGTCACATTTAGGAACAAAAATATTATATTATATTTTAAATCAAAGAGAAGATACATTTTGTGAAAGAGCCTTTGCACCATGGCCAGATATGGAAAAGTTAATGAGGAAAAATGACATTCCTATGTATACTTTAGAAACAAAGGATTCATTAAGTGAATTTAATTTTATTGGATTTACACTGCAGTATGAAATGAGCTATACAAATATATTAAATATGCTTGATATGGCAAGGATACCTATAAGAGCTTCCAAAAGAGGAGAGGATGATCCAATTGTCATTTGTGGAGGTCCTTGTGCTTATAATCCGGAACCACTTTATGATGTAGCTGATATATTTGCCCTAGGAGAAGGAGAAGTTCAGCTCAATGAATTGCTTGATTTATATAAAGAATGTAAAAAACTTGGTTTAAATAAAAGTGAATTCTTAAGGAAAGCTACTAAAGTAAGGGGAATATATGTACCAAGCCTTTATGATGTGGCTTACAATGAAGATGGAACAATTAAATTCTTTAAACCTAAATATGAAGATGTCCCTGAGAAAGTATATAAAGCTATAGTTAAAGATTTTAATGAAGTTAACTTTCCAGATAAACTTTTAGTTCCTTATGGAGAAATAGTTCATGATAGAGTGACTATTGAAACCTTTAGAGGATGTACAAGAGGCTGTAGATTTTGTCAGGCTGGAATGGTTTATAGACCAGTTAGAGAAAAAAGTACTGATAAGTTAATGGAACAAATAGATGCTCTTTTAAAGGCTACAGGATATGAAGAAGTTTCATTGGTATCTTTAAGTATTTGTGATTATTCTGATATACAAAATTTAATCAGATCAATAATACAAAAATACAGTGATAAAAAGGTAGGGGTTTCATTACCTTCTATAAGAATAGATTCCTTTGCTGTAGATTTAATTAATGAGATACAAAAGGTAAGAAAAACAGGATTGACTTTTGCTCCAGAGGCAGGATCTCAGAGAATGAGAGATATAATAAATAAAGGTGTAACTGAAGAAAACCTTATGGATTCTGTTTCCAGTGCTTTTAAATCAGGATGGTCTACTATAAAATTATATTTTATGATTGGACTTCCTTATGAGACCTTAGAAGATGTTGTTGGAATAGCTGATTTAGGAGAAAAGGTTGTTAATGAATATTATAAAATACCTAAAGAGCAGAGGAAAAAGGGGTTAAAGGTAACTCTAAGCACATCCATTTTTGTACCGAAACCTTTTACACCATTCCAATGGGCAGCTCAAGATAGAATGGAAGCAGTTAAAGAAAAAATAAAACTTCTTAGAAGCTCAATAAAGAGCAAGGCAATCGTTTATAATTGGCATGAATCCCCTATTAGTTACACAGAAGCTTTTCTTGCCAGAGGCGATAGAAAGCTTTGTGATGTAATAATAAAAGCCTTTGAAAATGGTGCTAAATTTGACGGATGGGGAGAATATTTCAACTTTGATACATGGATAAATGCAATGAAGGAATGTGGAGTTGATGGTGATTTTTATGCATATAGAGAGAGAAGCTATGATGAAATATTGCCATGGGACTTTATAGATATTGGAGTATCAAAAGAGTTCTTAATGATAGAAAACGAAAGAGCAAAAAAAGCAGAGGTTACTCCAGATTGTAGGCTAGGATGTAAGAACTGTGGAATGAATACAAGTAAAAACTTTAAAGAGGGGACGTGTTTTGAGAATGCGATACTTAATTAAGTATACTAAAAAGTCCGATATTAAATATGTGGCCCATTTAGAGTTGATGAGGACTATACAGAGAATAATAAGAAGGTCAGAACTGCCTGTTAAATATTCACAAGGCTTTAATCCACATATGTCATTGTCAATTGCTCAACCTTTAGCAGTAGGGGTATATTCTAGAGGTGAATATATGGATGTAGATTTTAATGAAGAATTAGATGAAGAGTTTATAAAAGAAAAATTAAATTTAAGTTCAACTGATACAATAGAATTCTTAGATGTAAAGAAAATAAAAGAAGAAGATAAGAAAGTACCTCAATCTATGGCTGCAGTTGAAGCAGCTAGATACATATTAAAGTTAAAATGCATCGATATGAAAGATATACAAAAAGATATACACTTATTAATAGATATGGAAGAATGGAAAATTATAAAAAAAGGTAAAAAGGGAGAAAAAGAAGTAAATATTAAACCCTTAATAAAAAGTTTTAAATTTAATTTACAAGAGAACTTTTTAGTTATTGATACTACAGTGGCATGTGGAAGCAAATCTAATTTATCTGCTCAATTACTAGGTGAATATATAAAGAACAATATTGATGGCATAAATAAAGATGCATTTATCAGTATAGAAAGACAAGATATGTTTGCTTATAAAGAACAAAAACTTGTGCCTCTTAATGAATATTTAGGATAAAAATACAGGCCATAAGTATAGAAAAATCTATATTTGTGGTCTTTAAATTTTAATTTGTGAATATATAGGATATAATTATATAGTAATAAAATATATAATTTTAAGGAGAAGAACTTAATTAATGAGCTTTTATCTAATGAGAAGTGATAAATTTATTTTTATTCCTTATAATTTATTAGCAATAGATTTTGAATTTATAACTACTAAAGTTATTAAAAATAAAGCTAAAAAATACATACAGGAGATTGTAGAAGTAGGTTTAATATTTAGAACTGAAAATTTAGTAGAAGAATATAGCGGAATTGTTCGTCCAAGATATTTTTTAGAGAGCAAGAATAAATATAAAAACAGTACTTACTCAGAAAAGTTTGATTATAAAGAGATAGAAAATGGAATGGATTTAGAACAAATATTTGAAAAAATTAAAAAAATATATATTCCAAAAGAAACAGTCTGGATATCATGGGGAAAGGCAGAGTATGATGCATTAAAAAAAGTGTGCAGAGAATATGATATTGCAATTCCTCTTCCTAAAGAAGATCATTTAGACTTATCAGTAGAGTTTAAAGAGTTTTATAAGTTAAATCAAAATGTATCTTTAGATAAGGCACTAAGCATACTTAATATTTCTATAGAAGAAAGGCATAAAGCATTACCGGATGCTAAAGCACTTATGGACATAATAAACAGGATGTTTGCGGATGGATATAAAATAGATGATAAACAGCTAAAATATTTAGAGTATTAGTAAAATGAGGTGAATTGTTTGGAAGAAATTTTTATTGAAAGGGACAAAGAAATTTTAAGAATTGCCCTTAGAGAAAACGGAAGATTAAAAGAATGTTTTATTGAAGAGGAAAGTGAAGAACCTTCCCCAGGAGAGATATACAAAGGAATAGTAAAGAATATAGTGCCAGCTATAAAGTGTGCATTTATTGATATAGGATTTAAGAAAAATGCCTATATGTATTTACATCGTAAGTTTAATAATGAAAATATTAAAACTGGTGACGAAGTAATAGTAGAAATAATGAAGGAGCCTATTGGAGAAAAAGGTCCTAAAGTTACTAGCCAAATCAGTATTCCAGGAAGATATGTGGTTATAGTAACATATAACAATGAGATAAACTTTTCTAAAAAAATAGAAGATGATGCTGAGTTTGTCAGCTATGTAAATCAGAGTATACGTAAACCATCTGACATAGGAATTATGATAAGAACTAATACTGTAAATGCAAATATAGAAGATATAAACAAGGAAATAGAGGAACTTTATGAGCAGTATAAAAGAATAATTAGAGAAGGTAGCTATTCAATAAAACCTAAGTTAATATATAATGGTGGAAGTTTAGGAAAGTTATTAATTGATATATTAAGTGAGAATACAGGACGAGTAGTTGTAAATACAGAGGATGACTATGATAATGTTAAAGGATTTTTAGAAAATAAATCTGACTTAAATTTAACTTTAGAATTATATAAAGAGAAGCAGAATTTGTTTAGTTATCATAATATTGAAAAAGAGATATTAGCGCTTAGAAACAGTAAAGTAGTGCTTCCAAGCGGTGGAAACATAATTATTGAAAAAACGGAAGCTATGTACGTGATAGATGTAAATTCAAGTAAGAACGTAAAACAAAGCTCCATTGATAAGACTGCTCTATTAACAAATCTTGAAGCGGCTGAAGAAATTGCCAGGCAAATAATGCTTAGAAATTTAAGCGGAATTATAATTATTGATTTTATAGATATTGATAACTATGAAAATAAAAAGAAAGTATTACAAGTTTTAAAAGAAAGCTTTAAATATGATAAGAAAAAGACAGTAATATATCCATTTACACAACTTAATCTAGTACAAATTGCTAGAAAAAGAAGAGGTAAATCTATATATGATTATATAGAAGATGATTGTGAGGTTTGCCATAGTAAAGGTAAAAAATTAAAG
>JAYFRK010000652.1:0-7953 GCA_034925975.1 Clostridium sp. | reverse complement strand
AAAATCTTCATCTCTATTTTTTAAATAATTAATTCTGTATAGTGTAGCTGCTACATATTGATTATGTTTTTTATTAACTAAGCTCTGCCTTCTATCAACATCTTCTAATGTAGTTTTTATCTTATCTAAACATAGTAAAATTTCATCTTCTACTTCAGTTACATTTATTTGCTTTTTAGTTGAAAGCTGCTTAGCTATAATATTAACTAGCTCATCATTGTTAACTATATTATTGATTATTGAGATAATTTCATATCTATATTTATAGACATTGTCATCAGTTTTTAGTGAGAAATATTTATTAAAAAGTGGTGATAAAGTATAGTTATCGAAATGTTCTTCTATAAGATTTGAAATATTATTCTTTTGTAGAAGCCTGTTATAATAGATTTTTAAATTAAAAATCATTTCTTGGTACAATCTTTCAAGTTCTAAGATACTATCATATGAATTTTGCACATGAACCCATGAGCTAATGTTATCTCTTGCTATAGCTTTAATATTTACATATATATTAGTAATACATTTTTCAGTTTGAAAGGTAGCTGGATTCATTATATTTTTAATTGCTTCGATAATTTGTATAGAATAGGATGGTATAGATATATATTTAGCCTTTTCTTCAAACACAATATTTTCTTCTATCCACCCGTAATAGGTAAGGTTCTTTACTACTTTTTTAGCGTAAATTTCAATTACTTTTTCACCTGATACCTCTTCATCAAAAAGTTCAGGTTTATACTTGAGAATTTTATCATCATGATACCTACTAAGAAGTCCTACACATTGATTTATTGTTAAGTCATAATTGTTATTCTTAGTTTCTTTATATATCTCTAGAATTGACTGTATATATAATTCTCTATTATCAGATAAGAATATATTAAAAAAGTTACTAGGTATAATCTGAAATAACTCCATATTACTCCTCCCACAACTTAATTATATTTATTTAATTCTTTATAATTAAATAAACTCCTTCATTTTTATAGCAAGATATGTAGAGGCCTATATTATGCAACCTTTGAACGTTTATTATCTTTCTTAAATTTTTTTAATGCTTCTCTTATGTCTTCAAATTTAACCCATAAACTTTTATCATACCAACCATATACATGTGATAAAGTTATATATTCTTTATTCAATTCTTTATCTGTCCACACTCCCCCATCTTGTCCTAAAACTTTCTCATATTCATCCATAGCAGCTAAAAATATATCTGTATTTTCCAACAAGTCTCTGTTATCTTTTACACAATACTCTAATGCCCTATCAATAACAGCTGTTTTTTCGCAATTTCTTCTTCTGAACGTTTGTGAATACCAATCATTATCCTTTTGATATCTAGCTACTTCATCTATGCTATCGTAATAATCCTTTTCTAATATCAAAGCTACTAGATTAGGCATAGCCCCTTTATATATAAGTACGTCTTGAACAATCTTCGAGTTTCTTATTACTTTGCTAAAAAGAAGCTTAAAGTTTACGGGATTATCGCACCTATATGCAAATTTCTCTACATCCAATAAGGTTTTCATTGCTTCCTCTGACAATGAAATATTAAATAACTTTACGTATTCTTCTAAATCAGTCATAACTATACTTGGTTTCATTTTCATAATAAAACAACTCCTTTTAGTATATAGTGTATATACCCATACACCAATTAATTTTTATTTCTTTATATCTATAGATTGTCCATATATTTTGTTTTTATTCAATTAGATTATAATATTTTAGTTATAATACACATTTAGTGGATTTATCCTCCATCACCAAAAACACAACCGCCTGTAGACAGCTATTTTAGCAACCTACGGGCGGTCTATTGGTATGTATGGCGGAGGTGAAGTGGGGCCTTTGAAATCCAACACTTACCCTACAAACTTACATCTTTTCACCATGTTTAGATTGACCTAATTGGTTTAAAGTTTCACTTGAGTTCTTAATATGAGTTACTGCCATATAAACATCTTCTATACTCGTCGCTTGTTCTTCAGAGACAGCAAGCATTTCTTGAGATGAAGCTGCTGACTCTTCTAATATACTTGCAATGCTCTCTATCTCTTTTCGAATATTAGAAAAAATACTAACTGTATTTTCAATCATATCTAATTCTTTAGCTATATAGCTATTGATTTGATCAAAAGAACTTTTAGTTTTTTCGAAGCCTTCACTTACATTTTCTACAATAGCTAAACCCGTCTTCACTGCTTCATTTTCTTGATTGGACTTTTTCATAATATTATGGGTTTTATTCTTTATCTGATCTATAGATTGATTGATCTGAATCACAGTATTTGCACTTTCTTCAGCAAGCTTTCTGACTTCATCTGCAACAACCGCAAACCCTTTTCCCGAATCTCCTGCACGAGCAGCCTCTATAGCGGCATTTAGAGCTAATAAATTCGTTTGCTTAGCTATCTGGGTAATTCCTTCTAAAGAAGAATTTATTTCATCCATATAATTATTAAGTTCGTCGATATTAGAGCGAGATTCATTAACTGAGTTAATAATATTCCTCATTTGCTTGTCCATCAAATGAATCCCCTCATTACCCTCTGTTACAACTGTAAAAGCTGCTTGAGATATTTCCATAAGCTGCTTAGAAAATTCGTTTATATTAACTACTCTCTCATCTGCCTCTCCCATCATGTCGCTAATCTGCAAAACACTATTAGATTGCTCTGAAGACCCATCAGCAACTTCATTTAAAGTCTTCACAAATGCATTACTACTGTCTTTTATTGTTTTTATATTTTCATTACAATCTCCAATCTGTTGATCAAGAGTTGCTGAAATTTGCTTCATGGTATCCATTGCACTTTCTAAGTTTTTTGTGAATTCTCTAACATTATGTTTTTCTTCCTCTGCTAAAGCCATAAAGCTATGACCCCATTTAGTTAAAAAGTATAATCCTACACAAGAAAATAGATAGCAGGCTAAATTAATTACAAAGACATCTAATGCAAGGGGATGCAAAAACTGCACTACACTAATTTCTATAATATTAATAGCCCCTATTATGATCAAAAACTTACTTTCTAAGTAGATTGAAACAAGCACAAGCCCAAACAAAGAAAATATAGCTGCTTGGCCAGGTCTATCGAAAGAAAGAGCACCAATTACCATAATAACTGCTAACATAACTAATAGTGTTACAATCTTTGTATTTGCTTTTCTAAATAAGGCTATTCCTACCATGCTTAATGCTATAAACTCTATCGCTGCCACATAATAGCCAGAAAAAATATGAAATATAGTCATAATTAATAAGGTTGGCAATGCTGCTACTAATAATATAAATAAAAGCTTATTGATTTTATTCTGATAGTTTAATATTATATTTTCTTCATTCATTTCTTAGCTTCCTCCTTAGTTTTGATATATTCAATCAACCTAACTTAAATCTTTTTACTACTCTTAATAGTGATTGTTTACTTCCAGTAATTATTGTACATTCTAATATTATACATATAAATGTAAAATAATCATAGAATTAAATATCTATATTATTACCTTGATACAAAATTTCTGTATGTAATTATTATTATCGATATCTATTTTAAATTTATTTAGAGCCTATAAGAACTTACCTACTGTATCTTTCTGATTACTCTTACTATCAGACAAATAGTAGCTAGCATTCATGTGATCAGATTGTACAATCGAACAATGAATAACTATTGCATAAGGTATACTTCCTGAAATTTGATATAGCTATTGGAGCTACCCTCATCAAACAAAAAATACAACCGCCTGTAAGCAGCTATTTAAGCCACCTACAGGCGGTTCATGAATTTCATAGTGGAGGCTAAGCACCACCTTTGAAATCCACTACTTTATATTATGAATCAGCTATAAATAACTATTTTCTGAAATTGTATTAATCAGTACTACTTACTCAACAATTTTATAATACACTCTCGCAGTTAAAGAGAATACAATTGCATAAATTACTGCAAAAACAAGGATTGTTATTAATGTGGAGATCATAAATAAAGATACATTCCTCAAATTTAGAACTGCAAGAAGCTTTGTAATCATTGGAAATGCAAAAGCAATATGGATTACTGTAGCAACAAGAGGCAGGAAAAATACCATTAATACTTGGCTTCTAATAGTTTTCTTTATTTCATGTTTACTCATTCCTATTTTTTGCATAATCTCAAAGCGTTTCTTATCATCATATCCTTCAGATATTTGTTTATAATAAATAATAAGCACTGTTGCCATTAGAAATAATGCACCTAAAAAGATACCTAAAAAGAACAAACCACCATATACCATAAAGAAACTTTCCTTGCTGCCTGCAGAACTATCAATATTCACTTTTATGTTATTTCCCTCAAATTTATCATTCAACTTATTAGATAGGGATAAGATATCCTTATCTGTGCCTTGAACATTAACTCCAATTGAATACTCTTTATGTCCCTCTTTTCCTAATACATCTATATCATTTACAAACAGTACATACGTATCTACTATATCTTCCATACCATCTTTTAATGCTGATACAGGTGTATCTAATACTTGTTTTATCTTAAAGGTTTTGTTTTCAATGGTAATGTTATTCTTATTATAATTCTTTACTTTTGAAAAAATGACTGCTTCGTCATCAGCAAGAGTAATATTCTTTCCCTCTAATCTGTTATAATCAGAAATAGGAATAAGCGCAAGTACGATAACATTTGAACTATAATCTTTTTCCTTTGATAATTGAAACTTACCATCTTTTTTTATAGCTGCATAGCCATTATTCCAATAGCTAAGTTTATTTTTTATGTCTATATTAGCATTTTTTGCTTCAACCTCTAAGATTTCATCTATCTTTTGTGCCTGGCTGTTCGCGATCTGTGAAGCACTCATTACTAAATTTCTTGGAAATCTGGTTTTTATAACATCTTCCATTCCTACATATAAAGCAACAGTAGTTGAAAGCATCACAAGCACTGCAGTACTTAAGATACAAATATTCGCAAGTCCCACTGCATTTTGCTTCATTCTGTACATCATACCAGAAACGGAGATGAAGTTACTTGTCTTATAGTAAAACCTTTTATTTTTTCTAAGAACCTTTAATACTGCAATACTTCCTGCTGTAAAAAGGGCATAGGTCCCTATCATAACTAAAATAACTGCGAAAAAGAACAAGCTTAAAGCCGAGAGTGGTGATTGAACCTTTAGTGCAATTCCATATCCAGTACCAAGAGCTATCACACCTATAATAGTCATAATCCATTTGGTCTTTGGCTCTTTTTCTCCATGCTGTGTACCTTTTAAAAGTTCTATAGGCTTTAACATCCTAATTTGAGCTAAATTTGACAACAAGGCTGCAAAAAAAATACCTATAAAAAGGATTAAAGTTTTTATTATAGATGGTACTGAAACATAAAAACCAAAGGATACTTTAAATTTAAGAATCTTTAAAAGCAGAAGGAACATAAGTTTATTCAGGATGATCCCACAAATAAGTCCAACTGCTAAACTAACGACTGAAGTAAAAATGAATTCAAAAAACAACACCTTAGCAATGTGCTTTTTCTCAAGACCTAACACATTATACAGTCCGATTTCTTTTTTACGCCTTTTGATCAAAAAACTATTTGTGTAAAAAAGAAATATAGCTGAAAAAATTCCTATTACTATTGTTCCTAAACGGAGTATGGTTTTTAAGCTCTCAGATCCACTTGTACCCTCCAACCCCTTATTTATTGAAAGAGCATGCATTATATAAAACATTGCTATGGTACATATACAGGTAATGATAAATGGAAAATATGTCTTACTGTTGTTTTTAATATTTATTGCCGCTAACCTTGGATAAAATAGTCTATTCATTTATCCCACCTCCAGTGGCAATGACTGTAAGTGTATTTGAAATTTTTTCGAACATCTCTTCATTAGACATTGAACCTTTATAAATCTGGTGAAATACTTCTCCATCCTTAATAAAAAGTACTCTTCCTGCATGGCTTGCTGCTTTAGTACTATGTGTAACCATAAGGATGGTTTGTCCCTCCCTATTAATTTCGGAGAATAATTTTAATAGCTGGTCTGTAGCTTTTGAATCAAGGGCCCCTGTTGGCTCATCTGCCAAAATGAGCTGTGGTGCTGTAATCAAAGCTCTAGCCACAGCAGCCCTTTGCTTTTGCCCACCAGATACTTCGTATGGGAACTTCTCTAATATATCCTTTATACCTAACTTCTCAGCAATAGGCATTAATCTTTTTTCCATTTCCTCATAGGACTTTCTAGATAAAACAAGGGGTAAAAATATATTATCTTTTAAAGAAAATGTATCAAGCAAGTTAAAGTCTTGAAATACAAACCCTAAATTATCTCTGCGAAATGCCACTATTTCGCTTTCTTTAATTGCTACAATGTTTTTATCCTTTAGTAAAACCTCACCACTAGTAGGCTTATCTAAAGATGCCAGTATATTAAGCAATGTAGTTTTTCCTGAGCCGGACTCTCCCATAATTGCAACATATTCACCATTTTCTACTGAAAATGTTACATTGCTTAGTGCTTGAACTTGATTTCCACCAAATCTTGTAGTATATATTTTTTTTACATTATTCACTTCTAATAACTTCATGCTTTTTCCTCCTCATAAGCTTGACTATACTCTAATTATAAGAAAAAGAGAAATGTCCAGCCATAACTTTGCCTTACATTTCTCCTTTTAACCTTACATTGATGTAAGATTTATTCGATTATAGTTTTTATAGAAGAAAGGTCGATTTTTACTGTTGTCCCAACGTTAATCTTAGACTCAATGGTTATTTTATGCGAAAGCTTATCTAATATCTTTTTGCAAAGATAAAGTCCAATTCCAGTTGCCTTTTTATCCATTCGTCCGTTATACCCAGTAAAACCTTTTTCAAATACTCTCGGCAAATCCTCTTCAGCAATGCCTATTCCTGTATCCTCTATTACAAGTACCTTTGCCTCAGTATTCTCCATGTATATTGATATTTTACCACTGTTTGTATACTTTAGAGCATTAGAAAGTATTTGTTCAATTACAAATACCAGCCACTTTTCATCTGTTAATACCGTACAATCCATTTCTTTTAGCTCAAGTACTATATTCTTTCTAATAAACATGTAAGCATATTTTCTAACACTCTGCCTTACAATATCTAATAAGTTGTAATTTTGAAAAAGTAAATCTGATGTTGCACCATCTATCTTTAAATAGCCTAGCACCATTTCAACATATTGCTCAATTATAAAAGTTTGTGTTAATAACTCCTTATTTTCTTCAGTGTTATTACTTTGCAGCAGTAATCTCATTGCAGCAATTGGCGTTTTAATTTGATGTGCCCAAAGTGTATAATAATCTATCATTTCTGCGTGCTTAATATCTATCTTTGAGATCAGTTCCATACTTTGATTATAAAGTGCTCTCAAAATATTTTGGTAGTCAGCTTCAATCAAATTGTTGGCTAGAGGCATTCTATCTAATCCCGTGTTGATTTGTTCTTCAATAATGCATAACTCATTATGCTTTTTATAATACTTAATGAAATCATAAACTATGAAAAGAGTCCCCACACAGGCTGATAAAAAAAGTGCATATACAATTGACTCAAGGGGTAAAGAGTATAAAGAAAAAACCATAAAAAATATAGAAAGAAAAACACTGTACATTATTATTGTTTTCTTGTGATCTATAATATACAATAATACAATTCGTAAAAAAGATTTTTTTTTCATATTATTCCACCATATATCCAATACCCTTTTTTGTTTTAACGAAATCACAAATGCCAGCATCTGCCAGTTTTTTTCTCAGACGAGTAACATTGACAGTTAAAGTATTATCATCTATATAGCTATCACTTTCCCAAAGCCTTGTCATAATATCATCTCGAGAGATGGCTTTCCCAATATTCTCAAATAAAATTTGAAGGATCTTAAATTCATTTTTCGTAAGCTCAA
>JAYFRK010000384.1:0-2361 GCA_034925975.1 Clostridium sp. | reverse complement strand
TAATAGTACCAGAAAAAGAATTTAGTGAAGATAATTTGTGCAAAACTATACTAGAAGGAAAATTAAGAGGTAAACTTCATAACTTAGTTATTTTAGCAGAAGGAGCAGGTAAAGCGGAGCCTTTGGCTAAAAAAGTTCAAGAGGTAACTGGAATAGAAACAAGAGCAACAGTACTAGGACATATACAAAGAGGAGGAAGTCCAAGTGCATTTGATATAATATTGGCTTCAAGGGTCGGAGCAAGAGCAGTTGAATTATTAGTAGAAGGAAAATCATCTAGAGTAGTTGGTATAAGACAAAATAAAGTAATTGATGATGATATAGAAGAGGCTCTTTCTATGGAAAATAAATTTGATGATGAATTATACAATATAGCTAATATACTATCTTACTAAGACTATAACTTAAAGGAGAGTAATGTATGCAAAAAACAAAAATGGTTTTTACAATCGGACCTACAAGTGATAATGAACAAATATTATCAGAATTGATTAAGGCAGGAATGAATGCTGCAAGACTTAACTTTTCTCACGGAGATCATGAAGAACACGGAAGAAGAATAGATTTAATAAAGAGATTAAGAGAAACTCATAGTAAGCCAATAGCCATAGTGCTTGATACAAAAGGACCAGAAATAAGAACAAAGAATTTTGCAGACAAAGTAGAGCTAAAAGAAGGAAATAAGTTTACTATAATTTGTGGAGAAGATATAGTTGGTGACGAAACAAAATGTGCTGTAACCTATGATAAATTATACGAAGATGTTAAGCCAGGAAATTCAATCTTGATAGATGATGGACTAGTAGGGCTTGTGGTAGAAGAAATAGAAAAGAATAAAATACATTGTAAAGTAGCAAACAGTGGAGTAGTATCTAGCAAAAAAGGAGTTAACGTCCCTAATGTTAAAATTAATCTTCCAGCTCTTACAGAAAAAGATGAATCAGATTTAATATTTGGGTGTGAGCAGGATGTAGATATGGTTGCTGCTTCATTTATAAGAAAAGCTGCGGATGTTTTAGCTATTAGAAAAATACTTGAACAAAATGGTGGAAGCGACATTCAAATATTCTCAAAGATAGAAAACCAAGAAGGCGTTGACAACATAGATGAAATAATTAAATTCTCTGATGGAATAATGGTAGCTAGAGGAGATATGGGTGTGGAAATCCCTATAGAAAGAGTTCCACTAGTTCAGAAAATGATTATAGAAAAGTGCAATAAAGCAGGAAAACCTGTCATAACTGCAACTCAGATGCTGGATTCAATGATGAGAAATCCAAGACCTACAAGAGCTGAAGCTTCAGACGTAGCTAACGCAATATTCGATGGTACAGATGCTGTAATGTTAAGTGGAGAATCAGCAAATGGTAAGTACCCTATAGAAGCTGCAAATACCATGGCAAAAATAGCAAGAACCGCTGAAGAGCAAATTGATTATTTAGCTGCGTTAAACAAGAGAAAGGAAAATGCTCTATCAAATGTAGCAAATGCCATAAGTTTGGCTACTTGCACTACTGCTATAGAGTTAAATGTATCAGCAATAATAACAGCAACTCAAACTGGTAACACTGCTAGAATGGTTTCAAAGTATAGACCAGAATGTCCAATAATAGCAGTAACTCCTAATGAAAAGGTTGCTAGAAGACTTGCTCTTAATTGGGGTGTATTCCCAATACATGCTAGAAAATTTGAATCTACTGACGAAATGATAATAGAATCTGTAAATAAAGCAAAAGAAGAAGGATACATTAAAAATGGAGACCTAGTTGTTGTAGCAGCAGGAATACCAGTTCACTATTCAGGAACAACAAATATGATGAAAATACACATTGTAGGAGATGTTCTTGTCCAAGGGAAAGGAGCAGGTTCTTATCCAGGATTTGGAACAGCTAAAATTATAAGAAATCCTGAAGAAGCTGTTGATTTAGTAGAAAATGATGATATCTTAATAGTTAGAAATTTAGATAAAGGCTACATGAATGTTTTAGATAGAGTAGCTGGAATTATAGCTGAAGAAGGTGGATTAACATCACATATGGCTATCGAATGTCTATCAAGAGGAGTACCACTTATCTGTAATGCTGGCGGAGCAACAGAATCTATAAGAACAGGGACATTTATAACTATGGATGTTGTTAGAGGAGTAGTTTATAACGGAAGAGCAAATATCATATAAGAAAATTACGATGTAATTTTCTTATAAAGTGAATAGTGAATAGATGAAAGTTGTATAGTAAAAGTACACACCTAAAACAGTTAAAAATATAGTATAATTTTAACAAATGGAGGTTGTGTACTTATGGCAAGAAAATATACAAGTGATTTTAAAATTCAAGCATGCGAATTAGTGGTAAACGAAGG
>JAYFRK010000545.1:0-1802 GCA_034925975.1 Clostridium sp. | reverse complement strand
CATAAGAGGAGAGAAGTATTTATGTTGGACAGCCATGGAAGAAAAATAGACTATCTAAGAATTTCGTTGACGGATAAATGTAATTTAAGGTGCATATATTGTATGCCTAATAGTAATTAATATTTCAATAGAATCATGTCTTAAGCAGGCAATATTAAATAAACCTCTAGAACATAAATTAGAATTAAGCAAAAAAAGTGATACCAATAGGATGATGTTTCAGATAGGAGGATAACAAATGGTAGATGTGAGTGATAAGGAGATGTACTTTCTGTGGCTCAAGTTGGGGGCATAATGGGAGCAAGACAAACGTTTCAAATGATACCTATGTACCATCCTATAATGCTATCTGGATGTGATTTGAATTTTAAATTAGATTATATAAACAGTAAGGTTGATATATACAGTACATGTAAGACTTCTGGAAAGACTGGCGTAGAAATGGAAGCGCTCACATCAGCATCAATAGCAGCTTGGAACAAAACTTAAAATTGAAGAAGCTGAGCTTCAGATAACTCAGATAGGGAAGGAGTGTCGTGAGGGCTGCAAAATACAGAAATCGGTTGGTAAATGTATAATGCCAAAAGAAGGAGTATTTGCAAAGGTGATTAAATCTGGATATGTAAAATCAGGAGACGAAATAAATATATAAAACTATTAGGAAATTAAGGAGGAAACCATATGAAGAAAATTTGTGTGGAAGATGCTATAGGAACAGTACTAGGGCATGATCTAACTGGGATTATACCAGGAAAGTTGAAAGGGCCTCTTTTTAAAAAAGGCCATATTATTATAGAAGAAGATATTGAAGTGTTAAAATCAATAGGCAAAAATCGTATCAATGTCATCGAGTTACCAGAAAATTTCTTGCATGAAAATGATGCAGGTTTAAGAATTGCCAAGGCAGTATCTGGTGGAGGGGTTTATATTACAGAGCCTTCAGAAGGAAAAGTGAATTTTATGGCAAAAGAAAGAGGAATATTAAAAATAAATCTAGAGGCATTGGAAGCTATAAATAGTATAGGAAAATTAACTTTAGTTACTAGACATAATAATATTTTAGTTGAAAAGAATCAAGTATTAGGAGCTACAAGGGCAATACCTTTAATTATAGAGAGTGAGAAAATAGAAGAAGTAGAAAGAATATGTAATAGACTGGGAAAAGTTATAGACATAAGCATTATGAAGTCCTTAAAGGTTGGAATTATTATTACAGGAACTGAAGTATATGAAGGAAGGATTAAGGACAAGTTTGCTCCAGTATTAAAAGAGAAGTTAGAGAACTATGGAGCAAAGCTTTTAAGTGTTAAGTACGCTCCAGATGATAGAGAAAAAATAGAAAGTGAAATAATTGAACTTATAAATGAAGGGGCAGAAATAGTACTAGCTACTGGGGGAATGTCTGTAGATGCTGATGATGTAACGCCTTTAGCCATAGAAAATGTTTCAGATAGAGTTATATCCTATGGAGTACCTGCTATGCCAGGAAATATGCTTATGTTAGCTTATATAGGAAATGCAGCTATTTTAGGAATTCCAGGCGCAGGTATGTATTATAAAATAACTTCATTAGATTTATTATTACCAAGAATATTATCAGGGGAAATAATTGAAAGAAAGCATATAGTGTCACTTGGTCACGGAGGGTACTGTCTTTTCTGTGAAAATTGTGTGTATCCTAATTGTTCTTTTGGAAAGTAATTTATTTTAAGGAGGTAAGGTTTTGACATCTATCTTAAAGAATATTCAAGGATCTGTAATGAGATACGCCAATATAATATCAAAGGTTTTAAAGGTAGAGG
>JAYFRK010000155.1:0-2474 GCA_034925975.1 Clostridium sp. | reverse complement strand
CTTGAAGATGCTATAACACCACTTCTAGCCCATCTATTTTTTAGATTAGGAGAATCAGGACTATCACCTGCTGGAGTATTTTTAACTACCCTTGCAAGATGTCTATCTGTTATTTTATTCACTTCATCTTTAGCAAGACTTTCAGCGTAGGATGAAGCCTGCTTAAGGTTATCTTTAAGTTCTTTTAATCCCTTGGTGTCAAACCTCATCATGATCTTTCATCCTCTGACATTGGTATTTCTGCATGAGAAATATATTTAAATGGTTTACCTGCCCAAAGTACAAATGATTGATTAGCAGCAGTAATTACTTCCACTCTATCACCTGAATCTATATTCACCTCTGGAGCACAGAATAATGTATAACTTCCTTGAACCTCTCCATGAGAGTTGGTAAAGTTTGTTTCTCTGCCACTATTTCTTGATAAGGCACAATTGATATTTTCTGCAATAGCAACCTCTCTTTGTTTTGTTTGCTTAGTTATAGGGTCTTTATAATTATCTCTTCTGTATATGGTGCATTTATCAAAATAAGTACTTTCAATAGCTTGTCTTTCATTCATCTTGAAACCACCACCTTATATCCTTTTAACTCTTCATCAAAAGAACTTACGGTTCTAACCTTTGTTGCTCCATAATTAATAGTGGTATCTCCACGTTTTATGGAAGATACCACTGCTTCACCTTCATTCAATGAACTTTTATGCATTGCTATAGATAAATCTACCCAAAGCCAAAAGGCACGCTCTGGTACTTCTCTGCGTTTTGTCTTAGCTTTAAAATATTCTTCAGCTCTTGATACAATATCCTCTACTGTAGCAATAGGAATTTCAGAAAGTTTTGTACTAACTTTTTCTATGACCTTAGTTTTTAGTACATCCATATTACTCACCAGTTTCTTGATTTACACCATTTAATATTAGTGCTATAACTTCATCTTTCTTTGCACCTTCTGGGATAGTAATACTTTTTTCTTCACATATTTCCTTAAGTTTTTCTACTGACTTCTTCTTTAAAGTAGCCTCTGTAAGTGGTTCATCATCTGAAGACTGCTCTTCAACAACCTCATAGCCTTTTTCCCTAAACCACTCTATAGCTCTCTCATTATCAGTTTGTGCAGTTCCATCTCTGAACTGCACTCCTGCACTTACACCGTTGTATTTCTTATTAGGTGCTTTAATAGTTACCATCTATATCACTCCTAACCTATCTTTATTTTTCTTAATGCTGCAATACCTCTTGTAGCCTTAACCGCAAGAGCTGCTACCATTTCAACCTCTCCAGTTTTAACCGCTCCTGGTTGTGTAAAGTCTGGAAGGTATGTGCTTATAATATCATTGCCCTGTGGTGTAACAGCATGAACATTATCAAGTGCAAATCTAACTCCATAAATACTTGTAGTCTTTGCTGTAGGGTCTATTCCAATAATAGGGTTAGAAGTACCTGGTTTATCCCCTAGAGCTACAAGTGGAATACCTGCATATTTTGTAATTGGTCTTCCAAAGGCATCTACATCACTAGTTGAAAAATAACCACTTCTTCTTGCAATACCATTCATAATAGCAAGTAACTTCCTATTCATGAATAATGCATCAGGAGTTCCGTTCATATCTGCAAGCATATTATCAAGTGCATCCATAAATGCATTTGCATTTGTTGTAATGTTTGCTGAATTAGTAAGATCTATTTCTGTAGTTATATTCTTTTCTGTAGAACTTCCTGTTACCGCTTTATCAATTCCATCAAAGGCATTTGCATTTGTACCGCTATCACCATTGATAAAAGTATCAGAGAATAACGCTTTTGTTGCTTCAATCTTCTGTTGTAACTGGAAGGATACCTGATTTGTAATCCCTTTAACATCCTTCTGAATAACTCTATCAATTTTAAAAGAACCTCCAAACACCTTAAGATTT
The DNA here is from genome assembly GCA_034925975.1 of Clostridium sp. GTDB lineage: Bacteria > Bacillota > Clostridia > Clostridiales > Clostridiaceae > Clostridium_H. The sequence goes on along the minus strand of JAYFRK010000155.1, from coordinate 559 downwards.
ACAGTGTGTTGGCTTGTATCTGACTCTTGAGCAACATATTCATTATTAATTGCTCTAAAATCAGCCGTTGGCAGTGTATTTACCCTATTATACACATAGGATAAGGTTGACCCTCCATTTAATGCTACACAGTCATCAAATATCATCCTTTCTAAAAGAGCATCTTTTCTAAACTCATTAATAATTTGAGCTGAAAGCTTGTTTTGTGTTAACTTTTGTGCTTGTGCTAATGTAATTGGCATAATTCATCATCCTCCTCTTATTTAAATAATCCTAAAGCAGATGCGACTGCATCTTCAAAAGTTCCTGCTTGTGTAGTTTGATTTCCGTTTCCACCTTGTGGAGTGTATCCATTATCTTTAAATCTCTTGTCAACACCTTCTTGAACTAACTTAGAAAGCAAGTCTTTAAATTCCTTAGCATTTTTAGTAATAGTTTCTTCATCTTCACCAGTGATAAACTTTGAAGCTCCTTCTGGTACTTCAAGCTCTGCAAGCTTTGTTCTTGTAAAACTCGCAAGTTCCTGTGCCTTTATTTTCTTTTCATACTCTAAAACCTT
>JAYFRK010000555.1:0-2503 GCA_034925975.1 Clostridium sp. | reverse complement strand
GTACATAGAATGTTTTACCAACTTTATTTAAATATGCTCCTCCAGCCATAGTAACTTGTCTAAATGAACGACCTACTCTAAATGTATATGGGTTAAAGTTTTTCCCTGTAATAGCATCAGTTGCTGCTGATTCAATTATATAAGGTACTTTTGCCGCAGCAGCTTTCTCCATAACTGCTAATGCATTACCACTGCTAATTCCACCAGTTATCATATGAACTTTATCTTGTTCTAATAATTTAACAGCTTTTTGTACTGCTACACCTGCAGTTGAAGTATCATCTTCTACAATTAATTGTATTGGTTGTCCGTTTACTTCATTTGTACCGTTTGTAGCATACTCTATTCCTAATTCAATACCTCTTATTTCATCAGTTCCCCAAGTTTCAAGGACACCTGACTTTGAAGTTAATACTCCTATCTTAATAGAATCCTTTCCTGATTTTGAAGTATCAGTTTTGTTTGTTCCATTAGTTGCTGCTGAATCGTCTTTTTTACCACAGCCTGTAAGTGATAATGCAGAAAATACCATTACACTACTTAATATTAAAGCTGTAAGCTTACCATATCTTTTCATTAAAATCCCCCCTTGTATATACTCTTGTACACTCCCACACTAACAATTAACTCTTACGTCTAATTCCAATAAAGTCATTCTTTCAAGTTTTTATACCAAAAAGTCCTCCTTTCATTATTTTTGCTTTGCCAGAATTATAATAGCAGTACCATTTAACAACACTTTCCACTTTCTAAAGACTTTGATAAGCTACACATTTAAGCTTTAATAAAATATATTGTCTTAATTGGAAAACGTATTCAATGGACGTTTAAATAAATCCGGAAGAATGAGATTTAGGTATATTCTTCCTGAAGAAATAAAATTAAGTCTTAATTCTTCTATTTCGCAAATACCATGCCAAACTTCAAATTAACAAAATTCAAGATTTATATATTTTTTTTACAGACTAAGTGTAATATTCCTGTACATATGTAATATTTTGCTACAGATTTAATATATCAAATTACTAAAATTGAAATAAATTTTATAGGTTTATTCAACATTGTGTAATAACTGTATTTTTATGTAATTAAATTTGCAAAAAAATAAGTTACTTCACGCAATGGCCTTCCATAAAGTATACTTATAAGTTATTTATTATAAATTTATAAACTCATAAATCATAAATATAAAAATATATTTTTCTAAAATATCAAATTAATAATAGACAATTATAAAAAAGTGTAGCCTGTCTCAATATTTTACATTCTATATAGAATATATGTCAGAAAATTCAATCTTTATTCTTTCTACTTTTTCCTGTCCTATGTTTATATCTTTATTTTCTTCTATAAAAACCCCTTCCAACTTTTTTGCTGGAAGCTCTATTATAAATTCACTGCCTTTTCCATACTCGCTTTTTACACTTATATTCCCTTCATGCATTTCTACAAGTGATTTTACTAAAGCTAATCCTATTCCGCTTCCCTCTCTTTTTCTAGTAAATGAACTATCTACCTGCCTAAACCTATCAAATATTGTATTTAACTTGTCATCTGGAATTCCTACTCCAGTATCCTTTACAGATATTAGCACAGTATTTTTTTTATCATATATATTTACATTTATTTTATCTCTATCTCTATCTCTAGTAAACTTTATAGCATTTGAAAGAAGATTTAGTATTATTCTTTCAATTTTATCTGGATCACAGGAAATAATCTTTTCCTCTATTTCTGTATCAAATATAAGTTCTATACCCTTACTTTCTATGTACTCAGCTACTGATAAAGTTATATCTTCAACAATATTTACAATATTATAATTACCTAAGTTAAGTTCAAAAAATCCTGAATCAATTCTTGTGATATCAATAAGATTATTAATTATTCTAAGCAACCTATTACAATTTTGCTTTAGGATTGCAAGATGCTTGTCCACTTTTTCTGAATTCATCTTTAGTATTTCATGATTTTTTAAATATAAGGCTATTAGCTGTTGAGATCCTAATATTACATTTAGCGGTGTCCTTAACTCATGAGAAATGTTAGCAAAAAACTCTGTTTTGAGTTTGTTAATTTCCTTTTCCGCTTCACTTTCCTTCAAAACCTCTTCTACCCTTTTTCTTTCTGTAATATCTCTTACTATTGTAACTCCTATATTCTCTTTATTTATATGCAGCAAAATCGATTTCATCTCTACATCTAAAAAACTTCCATCTAATTTAATTAACATCTGCTCTTTTAAATTACATTCATTACCTTTAGTAATAATATCATTTATTCCCTCCATGACTCCATATCTATAATCCGGATGTATAAACTCCAATACACCTCTACCTATTATTTCATCTTTAGTCTTTGCTCCTATAAGCTCTATACCTTTATTATTAGTAAAAAGTATCTTATTCTTTTTACTTAAAAATATGACATCTGGTAAAAACTCAATAAGACTTTTATAATTATATTCAGTCTCATTGAGTCTTTCCTCTAATTCCATTACATA
>JAYFRK010000388.1:0-1760 GCA_034925975.1 Clostridium sp. | reverse complement strand
ATTTTCTTATAGATTCTTGATCTTCAACAACTAGTACTTTGTTATTCATTAATGTACCCCCGTAATACAAATAAACTAATAAAATTTAAGTCATATAATATATTATACCGCATCAAATGTTATAAAAAGTAACATAAGGGTTAATTTTATTGTTATAACTTTAAAGTAAAATATCTTTAATTATATTGTAATATTAATGATAAGATAATATAATAGATTAAAATACCAATAAGAGTCAATAATCATAATATAGGTAATTTTATTAAAAGATTTTAATAAAGAGGTGTAAAAATGGCTGAGAAAAGATTGAGTGTATTGAGAAATTTTAAAAGAAACATACCTACTAATGCAGGGGAATCTCTAACTCAGGTCTTAAATAGGTTTATAGATGCATTTGTAACTCATGAAGAAGCTGCATTAGGTGGATTTTGTGTCCATGAAGAAGTTAAGCATTTAATGACAGCTTTAGACAATGAAAAAGAGATACACATAAGAAATAACGAATCTTTAGATAAAGTAACTGAAATTTTAGGTGGAGTTCTAAAAAGAGAAGATATTTCTCAGGAAGAAAGAAAAGATATATATAGAGTGCTCAGTCAACTAAATAACATAAATAGAGAAAGTCAGCTTCAAAAATCTAGACATGTAACTTCAAGAGTTATAGCTGCTATGGGTGTGGCAGGTTCAATAGCCATTTCTTTAGGAACTATTTTAATACATGAAAAATACAAAACACAGCGAGAAAGAGAAAAATGGAATAATTACTTTGATAGATGATAATAATATTGACATATTGAGTAATCTATCATAATATTTTAAATAAGGATTTATCTGATGACTACCATCCGTAATACTCCAACTTCTAAAGTGGGAGATAACGGCTGTTACGTCCCTAGATAAGGGCTTCTAAGCTTCAGTTGGAGAAAAAAATTCCACCTAAAGCCAAGAATCCTCTTTATAAAACAAATGCGTTGAAGAGAAGAGTAGTAAATGAAATTGCTTAAAAGAGAGCCAGGAAAGGTGAGAGCTGGTGGCATGGAAGTTTGCGAAGATGGCCTTGGAGCATTCTATCTGAAAATTTTAGGATAGTACGGGTGCAGCCGTTATAATGCAGGGTGATAAAATCGGTCTAGCTAGATTGAGGAGTCACTTATAGAGATTTTTGTCGTGAGGCAAAAACGAAATAGAGTGGTAACGCGTAAATTACGCCTCTAAGCAAGTATACTTGCTTAGAGGTTTTTTTTATTAACATATATAGTTGAGTATACATGGAATCTTCTCAACTTAAGAAAAAGGAGGAATTAACATGAATAAAAAGACTTATTACATTACTACCCCTATTTACTACCCATCAGCAAATCTACACATAGGAAATACTTACACAACTATTGCAGCAGATGCTATAGCTAGATTCAAAAGACTTACAGGATATGATACATTCTTTTTAACAGGGACAGATGAGCACGGACAAAAAATTCAAAGGCTTGCAGAGGGAAAAGGAATTACACCTATTGAATATGTGGATGAAATAGTAGCAGGTATAAAAGAATTATGGAAAATAATGAATGTAAGTTATGACAAATTTATAAGAACTACAGAAGACTATCATATAGAAACAGTTCAGAAAATATTTAAGCAATTATATGACCAAGGTGACATATATAAGAGTGAATATGAAGGACTATACTGTACTCCATGTGAGTCTTTCTGGACAGAAACACAGCTTGTAGATGGTAACTGCCCAGATTGTGGAAGACCAG
>JAYFRK010000656.1:0-3107 GCA_034925975.1 Clostridium sp. | reverse complement strand
TTATTTAAATGAAGTATTTGATAAAAAAAATATAATAAGAGGTTCTATAGTAGGACTTCTTATTGTACTTCAGATGGAGATCTACTCAATTATAGGCATAATAACTACTTTTGGTTATAAAAGAGCTGTAACTATATATTACCCTAAACTATTACAAACCCAATTAGTAAAGCACTTTGATTTTTTAGAAAGCGGAGAATTATTTGTAATGCTTCAAATAGTAGGTGGCTGGTTTATAAAATATTGTATAACTTTTTATGCACTATTAAAACTACTAGAAGCTTTTAATATTAAATCAAAAAAATCATCCATAGGTATTATTTCAGTATCTGTATTTGTTATTTCCTATTTTGCAGAGAAAAACAGCTTTAAGTTTTTAAACTTTCTAATTTATTACAATTATATATCTTTAATAAACTTCATAATTATACCTGGGATTATTTTTACAGTTTATTATATTAAAAAAGCTGACAATAAATCTAGGAAAGACACAGATACTAAAGAAAACTCTAATCAAAATAATAATATGTCTCTTATTATACCTAAACAAAAATAATAGGAAGGTATCTCTACCTTCCTATTATTTTTGCTATCTAGGCAATTCAATCTTTGATTTATTTTTTGATTTTTTATATAGAATAAATGTGCTGCCAATAGCTTGAACTCCATCACATTTAACTTCTTCACATATAATATCTGAAGCTTCTCTTGCTTCAATACCACTATTATTAAGAACTTTTAATTTAATAAGCTCCCTTGCCTCTAAAGCATCTTCAACTTGTTTTAAAAAAGGTTCATCAATTCCATTTTTACCAACTTGGAAGATTGGTTCAATAGTATTTGCAAGTCCTCTTAAATAGCTTCTTTGTTTACTAGTTATCATAAATTTCCTCCTATAATAAGAATTCAAATTCGAAGTCATTAAGTCTTACTATGTCTCCATCTTGAATTCCTAATTCTTTAAGTTCATCCATTATGCCTTTATTTTTTAATACCTTATGGAAATATCTCAATGAGTCTGGGTCATTTACATTTACACTTTGAAGAAGTCTATCTACAAAGCTTCCTTCTATATTATAAACTCCATCTTCAATACGAATTTCATAAGTAAATTTCTTATCTTCTTCAATATACATATCTTCTGGATCTATTTCTAATTCCTTCACTTCAATTGTGCTTAGCATTTTTACTGCTTCTTTTATTAATGCATCTACTCCTTCTCTTGTTGCAGCTGATATTTTAAATATTTTATCATATCCCATTTTATCTAATTCACTTTTAAAATTATCAAAAACTTCTTGATCATATAACATATCACTCTTATTAGCAGCTACAATCTGAGGTCTATTATTTAATTTGATACTGTAATTCTTTAATTCATCGTTTATCTTTTTAAAATCTTCAACAGGATCTCTTCCCTCAATTCCAGATATATCAACTACATGTATTAAAAGTCTAGTTCTTTCGATATGTCTTAAGAAATCAAATCCAAGTCCAACTCCTTCTGATGCACCTTCTATTAATCCAGGTATATCTGCCATTACAAAAGCTGGAGCTCCTTCTACCTTTATAACCCCTAAATTAGGCTTTAAAGTAGTAAAATGATAGTTTGCTATTTTAGGTTTTGCCTTACTTACCATAGATAACAGTGTTGATTTTCCTACATTAGGAAATCCTATAAGTCCTACATCTGCTAATAATTTAATTTCTAATGAAATCCATCTTTCTTCTCCTGGCATACCTGGCTCAGCAAAATTAGGTGCCTGTCTTGTTGGAGTAGCGAAATGGTAGTTTCCTTTTCCGCCCTTTCCTCCTCTTGCCACTGCATAAGTATCACCATCATGAGCTAAATCCGTCATTATTTTATTACTCTCTACGTCCCTAACTATTGTTCCAATTGGGACTTTTATATATAAATCTTCTCCCTTTTTTCCAAAACACTTTGATCCTGATCCATCTTCACCATTATCTGCTGAGTATTTTTTTCTATATGTAAAATCTAATAAAGTAGTTAAATTTCTATCAGCTTGGAGTATTACATTACCTCCATTTCCACCATCTCCACCATCAGGTCCTCCAAGTGAAACGTATTTTTCTCTTCTAAATGAAATACAACCATTTCCACCATTGCCCGACTTTACAAATATCTTAGCTGTATCTATAAACATGTAATCACCTTACCTTAATTATATATTTAATTATTTATATATTAACTAGTAAACGTTAACCTATAAGCAATTTTTTCTCTATCTGTGTACTTATATACATCTGTATCTTGTACTTCTGTATTTAAACTTTCCCAATCTTCCATCCAATCTAATTCATTAACGCACGATTCATTGTTTGATATTAATAAGCTTTCTCCTAATTCATCTTCAAAAATATATATATATACAAATTTACATTTGTTATTTTCTAATTCATTAATTATATTATTTACTAAATTAATTTTTTTATTGTATTCATTTAGGAATACTTCTTTAGAAAAAGAGTCTATTTCCACATCTAATTCTACTATAGATTCACTTTTCCAGAGTCTTCCCAATACCTCCTCCATAAAAAAAGCAAAATTATAATCTCCTAGAGCGTACATCTTGCTTATACTTTTATTCTGTCCCACCATCTTTTCTATATATTTTATTGATTCATCTTTTTTATTAAGCTGCAAATATCCATAAATAACCTGTATGTCATTCATAAAATCATGTCTTTGTTTTCTATATTTATCTACAAATTCATGAAAATTATCCATTTTACTCCCCCACTAATGAATTTTAAAAAAGCACCCAATTGGGTGCCTTTAACTATTCAGCTACTTCTTCTACTAATTCTACAGGATAAACGCTTGCTTGTTTTTTGTCTCTTCCAACTCTTTCGTATTTTACTACACCGTCTACTTTAGCAAAAAGAGTATCGTCTCCACCTCTTCCAACGTTAACTCCTGGATGGATCTTTGTTCCTCTTTGTCTTACTAGAATATTTCCTGCAAGAACAAATTGGCCATCTCCACACTTTGTTCCAAGTCTCTTAGATTCAGAGTCTCTACCATTCTTAGAACTACCTACTCCTTTTTTATGAGCAAATAATTGAAGGTTCATTAGTAACAT
>JAYFRK010000316.1:0-7807 GCA_034925975.1 Clostridium sp. | reverse complement strand
AGTTAAAGCTATTGCTAAATAATATATCATCTTCTGGAGATATTCTTGATGATATTGCTTTAGAATTGGACAATCAGGTTAACATATTTAAAATTGATGATGTGAAGAAGTCACAGTAAAACTATGTCAATTATGATTTATCAAGGTGGTGTTTATATTGAAGCTAAAAGAAATTATGAATACTTCTTTTGAAGTATGCCCCCCTGAAGACACATTTGATATAGTTGCTGAAAAGATAAGTTTAAATAATAGGTCTTTTGTAATAGCTACTGACAGTAACGGAAAATATAAAGGTATTATAAAAGCATCAACTGTATTGCAGAATTTACTCGCTAATAAAAAAGTAAGCTTAGATAAATTAATAATACCTATAAAAGCCGTTCTAGAAAATGAAGATATATATCATCTAAAAAACGCTAAAATCAATCTAAGTATAGTGCCTGTAATTGATAGAAATAATAATGCAGTAGGATATATAAATTTAAAAAGCATAATAAGCAATATAGATAGTGAGAATTTAGAAAAGATACCATATATGCAAAATAGCAAAACAAGTCTTAAGTATATTACAAAGTATACTATTGATAATTATATAGGGGAAAGCAAACCGATTCTTCTTCTGAAGAAAAGAATATTAGCGGCTGCAAAAACAACCGCTACAGTTTTAATTATGGGTGAGACAGGAACTGGTAAGGAGCTTGTAGCTCACGCAATAACTAGTTTAAGCAGTAGGCGTCATCAGCCATTTATAAGGATAAACTGTGCTGCAATTCCAGAAAACCTACTTGAATCAGAATTATTTGGTTATGAAGAAGGTGCATTCACTGGTGCATTAAAAGGGGGAAGTAAAGGTAAGTTTCTTCAAGCTAATAGGGGGACAATTTTTCTTGATGAGATAGGTGATATGCCACTTTTCCTTCAAGCTAAAATCCTAAGAGTTCTTCAAGAAAGGGAAATTGAAAGGATTGGAGCCTCTTATCCCATACCTATAGATGTTAGAATAGTTGCAGCAACTCATGCTAATTTAATAGAGCTTGTAAAAGAAAACAAGTTTAGAAAAGATTTATTCTATAGATTAAATGTTATTCCGATAAATGTGCCGCCTCTTCGCCATCATAAAGAAGATATACATCTTTTGGTGGACTATTTTATTAATAAAATTTCAGATGAAATGGGAATTGAAAAGCCTATAGTGGATATATCATTCATAAAATCTCTTATGGCCTATGAATGGTCTGGAAACATTAGAGAACTATTGAATGTACTACAAATGGCGGTAAGCTTTTCAGATGGAATTTTAACAGATAAGGTAATGAAGGAGTATCTATCTATGAATGGTGTTGACTTTGAGGATAGCAATGCAGATAACGACTTGAAGTCCTTAACAGATGAAGTTGAAAAAAATAAAATAATAAAGGCTATGGAAAGCTTGGGAGGCAATAAAATAAAAGTAGCTAAATCATTAGGGATATCTAGGAGTAATCTATATTATAAAATGAAAAAGTATAATATTTAAATTAAAATATCTAGAATTATTGATTATTTAAATAATCAATAATTCTAGATATTTTTTATATAAAATTTAATTTTGAAATCCAAAAATTAACACACTCTTTCAAAAATTAGAACAGTTTTTATTAATTACCTAAAGGGGAAATTTTATTTAAATTAATGATAATACTAAATTCTAAGATTTATTAGAAAGTTGGCACGTAAAGTGCATATTAGTTAATCAGAATGAAAACCAATGAAAATAATTACACAAAAACTAGTTTATCAAAAGTTAGTGGATTTTAAAGGGGGGGAGTCTAGCTGATTTAAAAAGGATTTACATTAAGCATAAATATACAAATATTTTTGGAGGTGTATGTAATAATGGTTTCTATTCAAACAGCACAAGAAGCAATAAAGAATATTAAAGATGGAATGTCTATAATGGTGGGAGGATTTTTAGGAGTTGGTTCTCCTCTTAATATGTTGGAGGAACTAGCAAGTTCGGGAGTTGAAAACTTAACACTTATACAACCTGTAGCATCATATCCAGGTGGAAATCATGATGTAGGAAAGCTTACAGCAAATAGACAAGTTAAAAAGTTTATAGGAGCACACATAGGAACTGATCCTGAAATTGGAAAGCAATATAATGAAGGAACACTAGAAGTTGAATTTAATCCTATGGGAACTTTAGCTGAAAGAATTAGAGCGGGCGGAGCTGGACTTGGAGCTATTGTTACTCCTACTGGATTAGGTACTGAAATTGAAGAGGGAAGAGAAAAAATAGTAATAGACGGAAAAGAATATTTACTTTATCCACCATTAAAAGCTGATGTAGCTTTAATAAAAGGATTTAGAGCTGATAAAGCTGGAAACATTGAGTATAGAGGTACATCAAAGGGAATAAATCCTATCATGGCAACTGCTGCAAATATAGTTATAGCAGAAGTAGATGAAATAGTTGAGATTGGTGAAATACCATACGACAATGTTGGAACACCTGGCATCTTTGTAGATATAGTTGTTCAAGGTAATACACTTGAAGAAAGACAACAGTATTTTGAAGATTTGTGGATAAAAGCTAAAAAAATAGTATAGAAAAATTATTATAGGAGGGACGGAAAATGGATAGTAGAGAAATAATAGCACGTAGAATTGCTAAAGAATTTAAATCAGGAATGGTGGTAAACCTTGGTTTTGGTATGCCTACACAATCAGCAAATTATCTTCCAAAAGGTATGGAAGTAATTTTGCAATCGGAAAACGGAGCTTTGAGTTTTGGTCCTAGTCCTAAGAGGGGAGAATCAGATCCGGATTTAGGAAATGCAGGAGCAGAGCCAATTACAATGTTACCAGGTTCATCTACTTTTGACCTAGCTACATCTTTTGCAATTATAAGAGGTGGACATGTGGATATGACTGTGCTAGGTGCTCTTGAAGTTGACCAAGAAGGAAATATTGCTAACTGGAAGATACCTGGAGCTTTTGTACCTGGAATGGGTGGAGCTATGGATCTTTTAGTAGGAGCGAAAAAGGTTGTAGCATCTTTAGCACATACAGACAAGAAGGGCAATTCAAAGGTATTGAAAAAGTGTACTTTACCACTTTCAGCTGCAAAAGTTGTAGATATTATTATAACTGATAAGGCTGTCATGGAAGTTACTGATGAGGGACTTGTATTAAAAGAAGTAGCTCCAGGATTATCTGTTGATGAAGTTGTAAAGTGTACTGAAGCTGATTTAATAGTTCATAATGATGTTAAGGTTATGGAAATATAGAATTTTACTTTACCAAAATATAAAACCTACAATATAAAACCTCCTTGTGAATGGCTGCCTGAAGGCTTCCATCCACAAGGAGGTTTTTGATTTCAATTTATGCTTTATGTTGATTTGTGCTAACAGATTTATTTAAAGTTTGTTTCATTAAAGGCCATTTATCAAAGAAAGTATTTAAGTACAAGAATGGCATCATGAATAAGAATTGTCCGCCAATTAGTCCTAAAGTAGGATATCCAAGGCCCATGTTATTATCTCCAAATGGTAGCATTTTATATGTTTTCATCCATATTAATCCTAATATAGTTCCAAGTATTATTACAATTGCAAGTCTTATCAATACTCTTGTTCCTGGACTCTTAACCCTATCTTCTCCAGGATAATCGAAAAATTGATGATGCCATAATAAAGCTGTAGTAATAATAGATAAAACTAATGAAGTAATTACTAAATCTACAGGTGCTCCTTTAAGAAGGTCCATAGGTTCAAGAATTACTCTTAAAGCGCCTCTTATTACAAATGCCATTACTAAAGATATAATAAGACCAACAAATCCTCTAGCAGGTTGTGATTTAGCAAATAATTTATAAGGATAACCCTCTCCGCCAATGGCTTGGAAAAGGAAAAGGAATATAAAGCATTGGCACCAAGCTAATACTGATGGGAAAGATCCCATAGGTTGAGAAACTGCTGCCACTCCACCTAATTGAAATTTTAAAAAGCTAGGTACAAACATTGCTACCCATACAATTATTGCAAAAACAGTACTTGTCATCATAGCACCAAAACCATCCCAAGGAGGATCTATTCTTCCTGCAAATGGCCATTTACCGAATAGTGCTACATAAGAAATTTGGCAAATAAGTACAGGCACTGCATAGAAGTTTGCTGCAGCCCATCCTTCTGTGGCAAGCTTTATTTCTTCAGCAGTTTTAGGCATTAACATAACTGCTAAGTTAAATGGCTTCCACCAAACTCCAATGAGGCCAACAAGGATAATCATTCCCACTACTCCTGAGAGAAAAGCTAAAACTGCGTACCTAAATCCAGCAATAGGTTGTTTTTTTGTTTTCGAATACTTACCGTAATTTCCAAATACTAGAGTAAACCAAACCCATGAGTTGATAGACATCCAGAAGAAAGTACCTTCCGTCACATCTTTAATATATTGGCTTCCAGCAGCAGGGTCAGCTTGTGATAATCCTACACTAGCCAAATTACTGATAATAGCTTTTGCAATAAGAGCCCATATTGGCCAAGTTATGCTAGCAAAGATAAGGACAAGAATAGATGCAACTAATCCACTAACTAGAGGATTTTTAAACCTTCTTTCTACAAGGTATTCCATTATAAAATCTCCTTTCAAATTAATAATTTATTTTTTATGTGACAGACATGAAGATTATTTTCATATTTGTCTTAGATTTATATATAAGCAAGTACCATTCCATTATTTAAATAGTGATTTTTTAATAGTTTTTTAGAATATTTATTAAAAAGGTGTGCTAATTTTTGGAAAAGAATGTGCTAATTTTTTTAAGATTTAATTATAAATTTTAGTACAGTGTTAATCAGAATTTATTTTAAACAACAACCTTAAGGAGGTGAAAATAATATAAATAAACATAGTTACCATTTATGTATATATTAATGAGATAAAAATACGAACATTAAGATTTTAAAGTGGGTATAGAAGTGTTGGACTTACAACACGTGGCAAAACATATAAGAAAAAAATGATTAAACGTTCGTTAAAATTATTGACTTTGATATATCCTTCTGTTAATATGTACAAGTGTCAAAAAATGAACATAATATCTTTATAACGAAAGAAGAAGGAGAAGTTTCATGGAGAAATTTTTTGCTTTAAAAGAAAATAACACAAATGTAAAGACAGAAGTGCTAGCTGGAATAACTACATTTATGACAATGGCATATATACTTATTGTAAATCCATCTATATTATCAGCAGCTGGCATGGACCAAGGTGCAGTATTTACTGCAACTGCTCTATCAGCTATAATTGCAACAGCGGTAATGGGATTATATGCAAAACTTCCATTTGCATTAGCACCAGGTATGGGATTAAATGCATTTTTTGCTTTTACTATTGTTAAGCAGATGGGATATAGTTTTGAATTTGCTTTAACAGCAGTTTTATTAGAAGGAATTATATTTATATTTCTTACAATTTTTAATGTACGGGAAGCCATAGTTGATTCTATACCAAATAACATAAAAAAATCTATATCAGTTGGAATAGGTCTTTTTATAGCTTTTATAGGATTAAATAATGCAGGGATTATAATTCATCCTGAAAATAACAGTACAATTGTAGCTCTAGGAAATGTTACCTCAGGTGCAGCACTACTTGCGATTATAGGAATATTAATTACTGGATTTTTACTTGCTAAAAATGTAAGGGGAGCACTATTGATAGGTATTGTAGCTACTACAATTATAGGAATTCCAATGGGAATAACTGAGCTTCCAAAGGCCATAATAAGTGCACCACCATCATTAAGTCCTGTATTCTTTAAATTCCAATGGAATAATATATTTACTGTAGATATGGCTATTGCACTATTTACATTACTTTTTATGAATATATTTGATACAGTAGGAACTCTTGTTGGAGTTGCTACAAAAGCAAAGATGTTAGATGAAAATGGAAAAGTTCCAAATATTAAAAAGGCATTACTTGCAGATGCAGTAGGTACTACAGCAGGAGCTTGTTTTGGAACTAGTACAGTAATTACATTTGTTGAGAGTGCATCTGGGGTTGCAGAAGGGGGAAGAACAGGACTTTCAGCTATATCTTCAGCGGCAATGTTTGCTATAGCCTTATTCTTTTCACCTATATTTGCAATAATACCATCAGCTGCCACTGCTCCAGCATTAGTTTTAGTAGGGTTATTTATGATGGAACCAATTAAAGAAATAGAATTAGTTGATTTTACAGAAGCTATACCAGCTTTCTTTACAATAATAATGATGCCTCTTTCTTATAGCATATCTGAAGGGATAGTGTTTGGAATAGTTTCTTATGTATTCTTGAAAGCATTAACTGGAAAAGCCAAAGAGGTTACAATACCTACTTATATAATAGGAGCATTATTTATATTGAAATTTTTTATATAAGAGTTTAGCAGAAAAGTGTAGGGACATTCCTACACTTTTCTGGATAATGATTAGGCATTATATTTATATTCTCCATTTTCAGCTACAACAAAGAAGTCAGCATAGCTTATATGGAATATATCTTTATTTATTGAGGATACATCTATCTTAGTTTTTATAAGTTGAGCTAAAACTCCACAGTAAGATATATCCCCTTGAAGTACAGCTCCATATATAATTCCATTTTTATGAATTATTTTCTTGTATACTTTGTCACTTTCTATTATACGAACTTGATATGAACTATCTGGAGCGTAAGTTACACCAAGAGATACAGTTTCAAGCCCAAAGAAATTCATTGTATTTTTAAATCCAAAATTATCATCTAGTATTCTTTTATTTCCTGTCATATTGTAAGCAGCAGTAATACCTTGTTTAACAGCAAGTGGCCAAATTCCAATTCTTCCACATACATCCCCAGCAGCGTATATGTCTTTAATTGAAGTCTCACATTTATCATTTATAATTATTCCTGTTTCAAATTGTATACCTGTATTGTTTAAAAAACTAATGCTTGGCTTAACACCAGTGGCTACTATAGCCATACTACAAGGAATTTCTAAGCCGTTGTTTAATTTTAAAGCTTTGATGAACCCGTCATCTCCAATTACAGCTTCACTGACAGAGGTTTTAGTGTATATAGTAACTCTATGTTCTTTTAAAAGTTTTTCATAGCGAGAAGATGCTCTCTTATCAAGTTGAAGTTGAAGTATTCTATCGGACATTTCTACTATGCTAACCTTTAGGCCTCTTTCTAAAAGACCTACAGCAGCATCAATTCCTACAAGACCAGCACCAATAATTACAACTGATTCAGCATTTTCCACTCTCTTATCTATTCCAATGGCATCTTCTATATTTCTTAAAGTAAATACTCCTCTAGATTCTTTTAGATTCTTAATAGGAGGTATTGAAGCTGAAGCACCAGTTGCAATTAATAATTTATCATAATTAATTGGGCAACCATCTCCAAAAACCACTTGTTTCTTATTTGTATTTATATTTATGACAGTTTTACCTTTTAACCATTCAATATGATGTTTTTCAAAGAAAGCTTCTTCAATAAATGATGTTTCTTCAATGCTTTTCTTTTTGCCTATTATATGATGAAGCATACATCTTGAGTATACTTTGTCATCTTTAGAGACTATTAATATTTTGGCGTCTTTATCAAGAGTTCTTATTGTTATAGCAGCATTTATTCCAGCAGCACTGGCACCCAATATAACGTAACGCATTATTCATCCACCTCCATTATATAAATTGCTTCCGTTGGGCAATTTTTAACACAGCTTGGGGTTGTCTGCTCAGCACACATATCACATTTTATAACTATCTTTTTATTTACCTCATCA
>JAYFRK010000351.1:0-4305 GCA_034925975.1 Clostridium sp. | reverse complement strand
AGATGGAATGATAATCTCAGTTCCATGTTACATTTTAGGACCTGCTGCAGTAACTAAAATTTTAACTGATCGTATCATTGCATTGTCTCAATCTATAGAAGATTTATGGGGAAAGCCATGTGTAATTATAGCTACTGCAGGAATACATGGTTGGGAAGGATACACTTTAGCCGCCTTAAACTCTATGGCTAGATTTATGGGATTTCACCTTAAGGATAGCCACATGTTTATAGGAGCTTTACCTGGTGATGGAATTTTAGGAGAAGGAGCATTGGATAGAGCTAAGAAAATGGGGCAGGCACTCTTTGGAGAAGCAAGGAAAGCAAAAGAAGGAGAATGTCCTACTTGTTGGTCTGATATATGGAAATTCCCTAAGCCGGATACTGCTATTTGCCCTATATGCGGTGAAAAAGCTAACCTAGTTATGGGAGAAGGTGGAATTCAATGGAACTATAATGAGCCAGGAAATAGGTTTGAAAAAGAACATTTGAAAAATCATTTTCAATCTTGGTTAGGTGAAAAGGTTCAAGAGTTTAATTTACGTCGTAATGAATTAGAAGAAGTTCGAAAGCGTTATAAAGGGAATGATATATGGATTGAACCGCATAGATGAGGCTTACCTATTGAAGTACAAATGTAAACCTGCAGCGAAAGCGCCTAATGTATTTGCGATTAAATCTATATCAGTATCAACTAAACCTGGCTGGTATGGCTTTTCTGGATGGAACATTATATCGCCAAAAAATTCAGCTATTTCAAAAAATGTACCTATACTTATACCTAATAGTATTACTATAGCTACATTGTAAAATTTTAAATTTGCAGGTTGTTTCAATATTCTTAATATAATTTCATAGAAAAAAAGTGAAAAAGCATAAGTTCCAAATACATGGAGAACCTTATCAAAGACAGTAGATGTAGTGTATAAACCCATGTAATTTCCGAAGAAATTATGACTTATTATAGTTAAGCTTATAAATGCTACTAAATAGTTAGATATATTTAAATGATACTTAAATTCAAAAAAAACATATATGGAAAATACTACAACTGCAGATATAAGTTCATTTATATAATCATACTTATTATTTAATATTGAAAGAATGAATAGTGTAAATTCAACTAAGTAAAAGCAAATTATTATTGCTATTTTATATTTCTTTTTTCTATCCATTATAATTCCTCCTTTGCAATTATAGTTAATATAACCTAATTTTAAAAGGTTTAATCTAAGAAATATTAATTTATTACTGAAAAGCTTGCTTATTAGGAATAATATAATAGTATATTCAAATATAGCTAAAACTAAAAATAAAAATCTTATAAGTAGGTGAGTTGAATGGATAGAGAGCAAATTTTAAATATGGATTCTTACATACTTCTTAGTTTAATTAATATGAAGCTAAGAGATGAGTTTCCTAATATTAAAGATTTTTGTAGTGAGTTTAATATTTCAGAAGAAGATTTAAACAATAAGCTTAGAGCTATAAGATACATTTATAATGAAAAAAACAATCAATATGTAAGTATAGAAGCTTAGTGATTTTTTAGGAGAGAGAAATGAATAGATTCAAGGTTGGCGTAATTTCAGATACTCATGGATTAATTAGAAAAGAAGCATTAAATGCTTTAAAAGGAGTAGATTTAATTATACATGCAGGAGATGTTGGAAAATTTGAAGTTATAGAAGAACTGAAAAAGATAGCTCCTGTCTACTCTGTTCAAGGTAATTGTGATAAGGGAGAGCTAAAAGACATACTCCCTAAAAAAGAAGTGGTAGAAGTAGGACAAATATTGATATATCTGCTTCATAATATTGAAGATTTAGATTTAGAACCAGAGGCTGCAGGAATAAAAGTAGTCATAACTGGGCATTCTCATAAACCTTCAATAACTATAAAAAATAATACAGTTTATTTGAACCCTGGAAGCGCAGGTCCTAAAAGATTTAAATTGCCTGTAACAGTAGGGATATTAGATATTGATAGAGAGAAAGTTGATCCTAAAATAATAGAACTAGTGAACTAAATGAGGAGGACAAGGATGAAAATATACACTAAAGCAGGAGATCATGGATTTACGTCTAATTATTTAGGTGGGAAGGTCTCTAAAGGTGAAGTTTTAATGGAACTTCAAGGAAGTATTGATGAAGTAAATGCTAACGTAGGACTTTTAAGAAGCAAAATCAATAAAATATCGGACAAAAAAGATGAAATAGACTATATAGATGAAGTATTAAAAAAGATACAGTATAACTTATATGAGGTAGGTTCAGAAATTGCAAAGGATTTTAGAGAAATAATTATATATGAAGATGATATTAAGCTGCTAGAGGTAAACATTGATAGTATGGTGAAGAAAATGCCTCAACTTAAAAACTTTTTATATTATAGCGGAACAGAGGAAGCAACAACTGCTCAAGTTATTCGTGCTATTGTTAGAAGAGCAGAAAGAGTATTTGCAAGACTTCTCGAGAATAGCGAAGAAAATTTATATCCTTTGAGTTATCAATATATTAACAGATTATCAGATTATTTTTATACCTTAGCTAGATATATTAATTTTTTATCCAATGTATCAGAAGATATTATGATGTAACATACCGATCTTAATATAGTATAAGGGGGCTTGGATAGATGCCTAAAGAAGAATATGAAAAACGGAAAAAGTACTATGAGGGCCTAATAAAAAAACAAGATAAGTCTATAAAATCAATTAGCAATTTAAGGCTTGTCACTTTTTTAGTAGGTGCTTTAGTTACGATATTTTTTTATGTAACTAAAAATTATTTTCTGTGTGTAGGATTATTTCTAGCATTTTTGTTGATTTTTATATACTTGGTTAGAGAACATAATAAAGTTATAGAAAGTAGAAAGTATTCACTAAGCCTACACAAGATTAACGATGATTCAATAAAGAGGATTGATGGTAATTGGAAATCATTTAGTGATACTGGAGAAGAGTTTCTAGAAGAAGATCATAATTATTCTAAAGACCTTGATATTTTTGGCAGAGGCTCTCTTTTTCAATGGATAAATACTACAGCTACATTTTTAGGAAGAAGAAAACTAAGTAGCATTCTTAAAGAACCTTATGATACTGTAAATGAAATATATACAAGACAAGAGGCTATTAAGGAACTTGCTGAAAAACTAGATTGGCGCCAAGAATTTATGGCTGATGGAATAATAGCTTCAGATAATATACAGGATACTGAAGATTTATTTAATTGGGCAAAGGATAGAAAAAATGAATATTGTAATCCATTATTAAGTGGAATATTAAAAGTGGTGCCTATTATTACAACGGCTATTATTATACTTCCTTTATTGTGGAGGACAATGCCATTGTATCTATCTCCATTAGCTATAATTGTAAATATACTAATTCTTATGAAAGAAAATAATTATAGGTCCAGAGCTTTAAGCACAGTTGATAAATATAAGGACAGTATTAAAGTATATTATAAAATGATTAGATGTATTGAAAAAGAAAAATTTAATTCAAGATATTTAAAAAATATAAAAAGTAACCTTATTGATGACAAAGGTCACACTGCTTCATGGCAGATAAATAAATTAGTTGCTATCTCTGATATGACATCATGTAGAAGAAGCTCTT
Organism: Clostridium sp.; assembly: GCA_034925975.1. Classification (GTDB taxonomy): domain Bacteria; phylum Bacillota; class Clostridia; order Clostridiales; family Clostridiaceae; genus Clostridium_H. The sequence goes on along the minus strand of JAYFRK010000351.1, from coordinate 684 downwards.
ATTACTTTTTTATGAATATACTAACACTATGGGATTATCAGTGCATGTTTGCTCTAGAAAAATGGAACAGAGATTCAGGAAAAAGCCTTGAGGCATGGCTTAATGCTATTGGAGAAATGGAAGTTATCTCTAGTATGTCTATTATAAATTATGATAATCCAGAGTGGACTATGCCCAAAATAGTGGAGGAAACAGATATTATATCTGCGAAGAACATGGGGCATCCACTATTAACTAATGCCAGAGTACGTAATGATTTTAAAATAGAGAAGCCAGCAAGTATACTCCTTATAACTGGTTCAAATATGTCAGGAAAAAGTACTTTGCTTAGAACAGTAGGAATAAATTTGATTTTAGCTTACATAGGTGCACCAGTATGTGCCGATGAATTTACATGTTCTATAATGAATGTATATACATGCATGAGAGTTAGTGATGACTTAGAGAGGAATATATCTTCATTTTATGCTGAACTTTTAAGAATAAAGAAAATAGTAGAAGCTTCGAAGGAAAATAAGAAAATATTTTTCTTATTAGACGAAATATTTAAAGGAACAAACTCAATGGATAGACATACAGGAGCTAAAGTACTTATAAATAAACTAAGAAAAGAAGGTGCAGTGGGGCTTGTATCAACTCATGATTTGGAACTTGGAGATCTGGAAAAAGAAAGCAGTGGAAGAA
>JAYFRK010000150.1:0-3416 GCA_034925975.1 Clostridium sp. | reverse complement strand
ATGCCAACATTTATAAGGGAAATTGGAAGGGATGTATAATAATTTAGAATTCATCGTTCTATGCCAAGATTATTATTACATGGTTTTTCAAAATCAGGTATAGAACAATTTAAAAAGAGTATTACCATACCTAAAAGAGATAATTTTGTACAACTTAAAAGCTTGAAAAAAGTGCCTAAGAAGATTGTATTATTAAATACAATAGCGTTTTCAATATCTACAGTTGGAGTGTTGGCATCATTATATGCAGGGTGTTTAAATCCTACATTGCGAACTACATGTATTACTTTATCCGCTGTTATAAATGGAATTGAAACTATACTTATGTTTATATTTATAGATCCGTTTATATCAATGATGACAGATGACGTTATTAGAGGAGAGTGCACAGAGGCGGAATTTGATAGGTGTATAATTTTTATAGTTGGCGGGTTAATTGTGGGAACTATATTGTCTCAATTTTTATTAGTACCTGCAGCAAAAATAATTAGCTTTATAGCAAAAATAATTTAAAACAACCTTAACACACTAATGGAAAGATTTAAATGAATGTAAAAATCAACATTTATTTAAAACAAATACATATATGAACTTAGACATAAGGAGTTTATTGTGATAAAATATCACTAAAATATACACTTATATTTGGAGGAGACACATTATGCCAGCATTAAAGTTTAAAGCTATTGAATCTGAAAAAGTTTGTGCTATAAGTAGGGATTTGGTAGATGAATTACAAGAGATAGTAAAATGTCCAAGAGACTATTTTATATTAGAAGTTGTTCAATCAACATTTATTAAAGATGGGGAATTTGTTAAAGGATACCCTGTAGTTGAAATTTCATGGTTTAACAGAGGACAGGAGATTCAAGATAAGGTAGCAAAGGCAGTTACAAAATATGTTCATTCTATGGGCTACCATGATGTAGATGTAATATTTATAGCATTAAAAGAAAATGAATACTATGAAAATGGAGAACATTTTTAGATTGATTAATAGAATAAGGTTATAAAAAATATTCCATTGTATCTGTTGCAGTGGAATATTTTCCTGTTTAGATATAGCTTTAAGGGAAAACTTATAGGAGTATAGATAGAATAGGAGTATAAGCTGATGAAAAAATTTAAAAAATTTTATATTGAGATTACAAATGTATGTAATCTTGCCTGTAGTTTTTGTCCAAAGACAAGACGAAAACCTGAGTTTATGAGTATAGAAACCTTTAGTGAAATATTAAATCAAATAAAACCTTATACAGATTATATATATTTTCATGTAAAGGGGGAACCTCTTCTTCATCCAGATATAGGGCAATTTTTAGACTTAAGTTATGAAAAAGGTTTTAAGGTAAATATAACTACAAATGGAACTCTTATAAGTGAAGTTAAGGACAAAATAATCACAAAACCAGCACTAAGACAGGTTAACTTCTCACTGCATAGCTTCGATGGGAATGAAGGATCAAAAAATAGGCTAGAGTATATTAACAGTATTCTTTCATTTACAAAAGAGGCTATAGAGAATACGGATATTTTGATTTCTTTACGATTATGGAACCTAGATAAAGATAATATAACCAACCTCCAAAAGAAAAGAAATCACGAAATAATTGAAGTAATTGAAAATGAGTTCAATTTATCTTATAAAATTGAAGAAAAAATCATCCCAGGCAGAGGAATTAAGATTTCAGACAGGGTATATTTAAATCAAGACCATGAATTTCAGTGGCCAGATTTAGGAGAGGTAGAAGATAAAGGAAGTGGATTTTGCTACGGACTTAGAAATCAAATAGCTATATTGGTAGATGGAACTGTAGTACCCTGTTGTCTTGATGGAGAGGGAGTAATTAATCTAGGAAATATAAATAAAACCAATTTTTCTGATATATTAAAGAGTGATAGAGCTAAAAATATTTATGAGGGTTTTTCAAGAAGAGAAGTAGTTGAGGAATTATGTAGAAAGTGCGGATATAGAAAAAAGTTTAATGCTTAATGGAAATAAGCATACAGTACCAAAGGAAGGTGCCAAATGAGAGATAAAAATAACTTACAGAAAAATCATAAGCTAGAGCAAAGTAATAATCATACTGAACAAGTAAGATTAAACAAATTCATAAGTGAAACTGGGATTTGTTCTAGGAGAGAAGCGGATAAACTAATTGAACAGGGAAAGGTTAAAATAAACGGTATAATAGCGGAGATGGGAAGCAAAGTTAGTTTAAAGGATAAAGTTGAAGTAAACGGAAAACCTTTAAAGTCTAAAGAGGAGCCGGTATATATAGCTTTTAACAAACCAGTAGGGGTTACTTGTACCACTGATCGTAAAGATAAAGATAATATTGTAGATTTTATCAATTATCCAAAGAGAATTTTTCATATTGGTAGATTGGATAAACCTTCAGAAGGACTTATATTTTTAACCAATGATGGAGACATTGTAAATAAAATTTTGCGTGCAGGAAATTGCCATGAAAAAGAATATATTGTTACAGTAGATAAACCTATAACACCTGATTTTATTAAAAAGATGGGAAATGGAGTACCTATTTTAGGCACAATAACACAAAAATGTTTTGTAAAACAACAAAGTAAATATGTATTTAGAATAATTTTAACTCAAGGATTAAATAGACAGATAAGAAGAATGTGTGAATTTTTAGGATATAATGTTACAAAACTTAAACGTATACGGATTATGAATGTAACCTTAGGTAATTTGCCAATTGGAAAGTGGCGTTATTTAACAAGTAAGGAAATGGAAGATATCAATAAGTTAGTTTCCAATTCGATTAAAACTGAAGAAGCTTCTCATTTAAAAAAGGGACTAAAATAGTTTTTAGAAAATTCAAAAAATAGTATTGAAGTTTTATTAGGGTATGCTATAATATAAGTAAGAAGAATAAAAAAATTCTTCTTGCAAATCCTAATTCATTAAGTCAAAATTAAAGCTCAGTTTTTGATTAAAGAAGTTTTGGATTAAAGAATTAAGAATTAAGAATTAAGAATTAAGAATTAAGAAGTAAGAAGTAAGAAGTAAAGGTAAAATGCCTTAACAATCAGAAGTTTAGATTTTTAAATGATCAGTAAAGATTTTGTAAGTTAGAGCAAAGAGTACCAGGAAGGAAAGATTTGTGATTAAGGAAACAGAAAGTCAGTTAAAAAATGAATTAGGGTTTGCTTAGTAGCCAGTTTATAGTTTTTATATATGAACTGGCTACTATTATTTTTATTTAATATTATAGAAGGTAATGTTCTTATAAAGAATATAAAACTATTTTTAGTGGGAAGAACTATGTTTATGTGGACTTTTGTAAAAAAATTGCTTACAATGTAATTATAGGATAATTAGTTGAAGATATGTTAAAAACTTGTAACTAATTGGTGTTAGGGGGAAGCCAATGAGAAGAATAAAAAAA
>JAYFRK010000508.1:0-1743 GCA_034925975.1 Clostridium sp. | reverse complement strand
TATCTATTATTGCTCTTAATATATGTGATAATTTCTGATTCAATTCAGAGAAACTTTCTTTCTTGAGATTATACAGTTTCATTTGAGAAATATCTCTTTTGTACTGCTCTGCATCAATATATAAATCACAATAAATTAAACTTAAATCTTGTATACAATTAATCCATCTTTCAAATCTTATAGCCTCAGCTGTAAACATCCTCTGTATACCCTTAAATTCGTTTACCTTGTTATTCAGATCATTTATTTCTTTACGTAGAACTGTTTCTCGGGAGTTTTCTATTTTATTCTTTAGGTTATCTATATCTTTCTCAAGTTTTTTTGTATCGTCTTCCATTATATTTAGTCTATTACTTTCTCTTTCAATAAATTGTTCTGCATCATTTATTTCTTCTCTCAACTTTGTAGATTTTATATTTTCTAACTCTAACTCACTTCTATCATATATGAATTTACTAATACTGTATTGTTCCATAATCTTTTCAAATTTTTCGTATTCATCACATATAATTTTTAAATCTTTTATCTGATTTTGAACTTTTTCAGCTTCTTTTTCAATTTTTTTATAAATTCTGATAGGTGTAACCATATCTTCTACATCTATCTTTGTATCATCACATATAAATTTTTGTATAAATTCTTCTATACTTGCTGGCGGCTTAAACGCTACAGATCTTTTAAAAACATCAAAAAATCCTTTTTTTAATTTGCCCATATATTCATACAAAAAATGTTCATTATATTCCTCTCTTGTATGCCCTCTTAATAACCCTCCATACTGTTCTTTCAATTCTTTAATTGACAATGGTTGCTTGTTTTTTAAAAATCCAGACTCAGGCAAATAACCCTTTAATTTAAAAAATAGATGGTCGTAATTATTAGAATCTTTTCTTACTTCAAAAACTACGCCAAGACAGAAGGTTTCCTTTGTTTCTGAATTTAATACTTCTATAACAATATAGCTATTAAAATCAATGTTATCTCTTATACACTTTTTTCCTTCATCAGTATTATCTTGAGTCATCCCCCTTAAATATTCTATCAACCTTCTTTTGGAATTTTCATTTGCTGCTTTATTAAAATAATGCCCTCTCAAATCTCCTAGAATTACTAATTGTAAAGCATCAAGTATAGTAGACTTACCAGCGCCAGTTTCTCCTGTTAAAAAGTTTATACCTTTAGATAAATCTAAAGTTTTGAACTCTATGTAATGCCAATTTATTAAATGTAATTTAGTTATATATCTCATCTAAATCATCTCCTATGCTAATATTTCCTCTAATTTATTATTTTCAACCTTTCCTTTAAATTCTTCTAAAATATTTCTAACAATATTACCATCTATACAATGAAGGATAGATGGATATATTGCATATATAGAAGATGGATCCGTATATAATCCATCAATTTTTTCAATAAAATTATACTTAATCAAGATCCTTAATGCTTCTCTCTGTTTAGTTTCAGATAACAAGTTTGTTGATAAATTAAAAATATTAATTCTCTTTAGTAGTTCTGAAAACTGAAAAGTAGTAAATAAGCCTATACTAATAGACTCCTGTTTTTCATCATACATTAGCCTGATTAGCAGTAAAAAAATCGTAGTAAGTTTTGAAAAATTTAAATTATTACTAAAATCATCACTCTCTATATAATAAACTCCATTATTACTATCATTTTTCAAATCAAAACCACTAAATTTTAAATATTCTTTAACAATAGACTCATATTCTTCTATAAAAG
>JAYFRK010000011.1:0-4700 GCA_034925975.1 Clostridium sp. | reverse complement strand
ATCAGAGTCCTAGGCTTAAGAGGAAGTTTTTAACTCCAAGTAAAGCTTATTAACAGAATTATTAGGAGTTTTACTCCTTAGAAATAGTTATCCAGTATGTATAACTATTAAGAAAACAGTTTTGAAAAATATCCACATGCTATCGCATTTATAGCAATTCTTTAAGTTGTACTTAATAATAATTACTTAGTAACTTTACAGTGTGGCTGCCGCCATGCAAAATTATCATTTTGCTTTTTGAAGTCCTTTTAGTATTTACTGTAGTAATTACTAGTTGTAACTAATTAAGGCATGTAAGATTACTGGCTAGCATATATGTATCAATTGAAGAAACTTTGAAGAAATAGCTAGTAGTACTTAAGGCTGCTGTTTTAAAAATCTGTAATTGTGCTCAAGGAAGAGCACAGCCCGCTCCCCGACAGGACGTCGGATGGAGCGGGGTAAGATTTTTAAATAAAGCAGCCTTTAGTACTACTCTATGAACTGAAGGTTTCTCAATGATACATATATGCGTTAGCCAAGTAATCTTACATGCCGCCATTTTGCTGCACTTTACTTATATTACGCTGTTCCTCTTACTATAAGTTTTGGTGTAAAGAAGATTATTTTTTCTCCATCTTCACCATTTATATTTCTAACTAGCAATTCACAAGCACTTTGCCCCATTTCATATATAGGCTGAGCTATTGTAGTAAGCTCTGGTTCAACGAATTCAGTTATCTGTATATTATCAAATCCCATTATACTTATATCATTTGGGATAGAATAACCCATTCTAGTTAAGACTTTTATTCCCCCTAATGCCATAAGATCATTGCTATAAAAAATTGCATCTACATTACTTAGGGATTTTAAAATTTTTTTTGTAGCTTCCATTCCACCTTGTAAAGTTATATCTCCTTGAAAAATTAAATTTTCATCATATATTTCTTTACTCTTCATAAAGATTTTATACCCTTCTAATCTCTTTTTGAAAACATGATGTTTTGTAGGTCCGCTTACAAAAACAATTTTTCTTTTTCCCTTGGAATATAGATATTCTACGCCTTCCATAACTCCTTCTTTATTTTCACAATAAACACCAGATTCATCTTTATATCCATCAATATATCTATCTACAAGTACAAAAGGAATGCTATTTGACTTTAAATGTGAAATACTGTTTGTACTTTTCCCTCCAGATATCAAAATAACTCCATCCACTTGTTTACTTATAAGAAGCTTTATATACATATTCTCCTTATCTTCTGAATTATCAGTATTGCATAAAATTACATTATACTGCAATTCACTTGCTGCATCCTCGATAGCTCTAGCAATCTGTGAAAAGAATGGATTCATTATATCAGGAATAGTTATACCTATAGTTCCAGATTTATTTGTACTTAAACTTCTAGCTATAGAGTTTGGAATATATCCAATTTCTTCTATAATACTAAGGATTTTTTCCCTTGTAGCCTTACTAATACTTCCATCCTTCTTGTTTACTACCATAGATACTGTGGCCTTTGATACCCCAGCTCTATTAGCTATATCCATTATAGTTGGTTTTTTCATGCTATTACCCCACTAAGTAAAGTATTTATCGACTGCCCGCTCTAATACTCTCCTCTCCTTGAAAGTTGGAGTAAAGAGCGGCTACGTCCCTGGATAACGATTTCCCCTAAAAGATAACGACTTCTAAGGAGTAAAACTCCTAAGAATTCTGTTAATAAGCTTCAGTGTGAGTAAAAACTCCCTCTGGAGCCAAGAACTCTGTTTATATAATAGTTAACTATAATTATATCAAAATTTTTCAATTTGTCTCTAAAAATTAAGATTCAGAAAAATTTCTGAATCTTAATTCATTCTAGTTTTATTATTTTTTAGTTATAACTTGAAGATTAACAGGAATTTCACTTTGTACATTTTCGCCTTTTATAGCTTTAATTGCATTTTCAACAGCTATGCTTCCCATTAAGTCTGGTTGTTGTGCTATAGTAGCTGCCATTTCTCCACTTTCAACAGCTTTTTTAGCATCTTCATTTCCATCAAACCCAACAATGATTACATTTTTATTAGCTGTTTTTAGAGCTTTTACTGCACCTAAAGCCATTTCATCATTATGAGCAAATACTGCATTAAAATTAGGTGTAGATTGAATTATATTTTCCATAACATTTAGGCCTTTTGTTCTATCAAAATCTGCTGCTTGGCTTGCAACTACTTTAACATCTGCTTTTCCTTCTATACCCTTATGAAAACCTGCACCTCTATCTCTAGTTGCAGATGCACCTGGTATACCTTGAAGTTCTACTATATTTGCTTTTCCATTAAGCTTTTGTAGAATAAATTGTGCAGCCATTTCTCCACCCTTAACATTATCTGAAGCTATGTGAGATAAAACTTCTCCACCATTTGCTTTTCTATCAACTGTTAAAACTGTTATCTTTGCATCATTTGCAGCCTTTATAGAGTTAACTACTGCATCACTATCTGTTGGATTTATTATCATAGCTCCAACACCTTTTTGAACTAAGTCCTCTACATTTGATCTTTCTTTTGCTGCATCATTTTGTGAGTCAAGAACTATTAATTCATATCCAAGCTCCTTTGCTTTCTTTTCAGCTCCATCCTTCATTGAAACGAAGAAAGGATTGTTTTGTGTTGAAATTATCATACCAATCTTTTTATTTCCACCATCGGTAGTTCCTGCTCCACCAGCACCTGTGCCGCCTTTACTACAACCTGTTAAACCACCAATTGCTAGTAATCCTGTTAAAGCTATTGATAATAACTTCACTCTTTTGTTCATGTTTTTTCCTCCTTTATTCTTTATATCTTAATGTTTATTATTTATCCTTATCTACTATTTATTCTTTTTATCAATCATAACTGCTAATAAAATAACTAGACCTTTAACTATTAATTGGTAGAATGGTGATACATTCATAAGATTTAATCCATTGTTAAGTACTCCTATGATTACAGCACCTATAATTGTACCAACAATACTTCCTTCTCCACCTGCTAAACTTGTTCCACCAAGCACTACAGCTGCTATAGCGTCTAATTCAAATCCACTACCTGCATTAGGAGAGGCTGAACCTATTCTGCTTGTTACTATTATTCCACTTACTGCAGCCATAACACCACTGATTACATAAACTAATGTCTTTACTTTATTTGTATTTATTCCTGAAAGTCTAGCTGTGTCTTCATTACCACCTATAGAATATACATATCTTCCATATCTTGTTTGATCTAAGATGTAATAGCTAAGTAAGAATATTATCACAGTAACTATTACTGGTATAGGCATTCCAAGAATTTTATCATTTCCAAGAACCATAAATTTTTGTCCAAGTCCTGATACTGGAGTTCCGTTTGTATAAACATAAGTTACTCCTCTAAAAACCGTCATACTTACTAATGTTGCAATAAAGGCTTGAATTTTTCCTCTCGCTATTATTATTCCATTTAATAGTCCAATTATTGCGCCAATTGCTAATGCAGCAATAACAGCTAAAAACACATTCCCTGTTGATTTTACAATGGCAGCAGCAACTGCTCCAGCTATGGCAAGAATAGATCCAACTGATAAATCAATTCCTCCAGTTAATATAACGAATGTCATACCTGCTGCTATAACAGCATTTACAGAAACTTGAGTAAACACGTTTCTTAGGTTATTTATAGTTAAAAATCTTGGTGTTAATATTGATAATATTATGCAAAGCACTAATAAACCAAATAAGGATTTATATTTCACTAAAAAATTTTTAAAATTTGCCTTCATGGTGTACTCCTCCTTTGTTCTTTGTATCTATGAAATTATCCACCGATTGCACATTTCATAATACTTTCCTGAGTAGCTTCCTCTCTTGAAAGCTCTCCTGTAATTTTACCTTCATGCATTACAATTACTCTATCACTTACTCCTAGTATTTCAGCCATATCTGATGAAATCATTATTATAGCTTTGCCCATGCTCTTTAGCTCGTTTAATACTTCATATATTTCTTTTTTTGCTCCTACGTCTATTCCTTTCGTTGGTTCATCTATAATTAATACTTTAGGTGAAAGCATAAGCCATTTTGCAAGTATTACCTTTTGTTGATTTCCACCACTTAGATTTCTTATCAATTGGTTTTGATGAGGTGTCTTTATTGATAACTTTTTAATATATTCATCAACTTGTAATCTTTCTGCGCTCTTATCAATTTTCATTAATCCATTTTCATAAGCTCTTAAATTAGTCAATGTCATATTTTGTGCTACACTCATATTTAGTATAAGTCCTTCTTTCTTTCTATCCTCTGAAAGATAACATATACCATTCTTTATAGCATCTGCTGGAGAATTTATATCTACTTTTTCATCATAAATATATACTTCTCCTGAAGATTTTTTGTACTCTCCAAATATAGTCTTTGCAAGTTCTGTTCTGCCTGCTCCCATTAGACCTGCAACTCCTAGTATTTCTCCTTCCTTAACTTCAAAATTAATATCTTTCAAAATATCACTTAAAGATAAGTTGTTAACCTTTAGTATTGTTTTTTCTTTTTGGACTTCTTTATATGGGAACTGTTCTTCAAGTTTTCTTCCAACCATCATAGTTATAAGATCATCTTTGTTAACTTGACTAGTCTTTACATCTCCAATATGCTTACCATCACGTAAAACTGTAATTGAATCACTTATTTCGAATATTTCATCCA
>JAYFRK010000061.1:0-6007 GCA_034925975.1 Clostridium sp. | reverse complement strand
CCTATTGAATCTGATTCTCCATATTTTATCTACTGCCACGTCTTGCTTTGTGCTAAAAACCCGGTCAGAAGAGCTTTCTTCTGCCAGAGCCTTTGGAATTATAAGCGAATTTGAAATGAACACAAAGGCAAGAAGCAGCACTAATATTCTTGAAAGTTTCTTTTTAATTCTATAAACCATGCCTTTTCCCCTTTCTTCAAACCAATGGCTTTTAGTACCATTGTATTATTATTTATATATAATTTCAACAAAATGCCATAAAATCTTCCTAAATATTACTACGTTGGTAACTTACTAAAGTTACTCCTTATGCCTAATTTTTAATGGCCTACATTTCTATTATCGTACAATGAAAGATATACATTAAGTTTATATAGTTATTTAAAACGCATTTAAAGTAAATTATTTTCATTAAACTCTAGAAATATCTATTATAGTTGTTTATTGGACAATAGATAGAGTAAATACCAGTTTAATATTACTCCTAATAGAAAAATGTTACATAAATGAGAATTGATTTGTTGACAAAAATAAACAGTATTGCTATTATAATCAGTGTGAGGTATAAAAGCCCACTAACTAAATTAATGATTCATTATTGAAAGAAAGGTAATAATTATGAATATAGGGAAAAACATTCATGAGCTTAGAAAAAAAGCTAATATGACTCAGCAGGATTTAGCTGATTCGCTAGGAATAAGTCGTTCTGCTATATCTCGTATTGAGAGCAAATCCTCTCTAGATACAGACTTACTTTTAAAAATTTCCAAAGCCCTAAATGTCTCCTTAATTTCTTTAATATATGAAAATGATGTAAGTACTGAAATAGCTGCAAGTATAACGCCTCTTCCAAAGTCAATTCGTGAACTACATAACAACAATATCGAAACTTACAGAAAACTTCCTGATAAAACTAAAAACTTTGTAAGAGCTATGGGAATAGAAATCTATAATGAAATTTTAGATTTTCAATGTAAGGCAATAGAAAAATTCTCAAAAAACCTGCAGTTAGAGCTTCAATATATATTTGATAATAACAGTGAAACCTTAAAAACATCCTGTATAGATTTTATAGATACTTATACAACAAATTGGATCAACCATACTCTAAAAGAAAGGGGATATTAACTTGCTGCTAGATGAAGCAATTGAAAAGTTTAAGAGATATCTAATAATGACTGATAAAAGCAAAGAAACAGTCAGATCTTATGGAGTTGACTTAACAAACTTCCAGCAGTTTTTAGAAGAAAAATATAATTGTCCACTTTATTTAGATGAGGTGCAGGTTGATGATATTGAAGATTATCTATACTTTTTAAAGAAAAAAAATCTTCAAACAGCAAGTAGAAGCAGAAATCTCTATACACTGCGCTCCTTTTGGAACTATGGCTATAAAAACAAGATGTGTAAATGGAATCTTGCCATGGCTGTGGAACCAATTAAAATACAAAAAAAGGAACGTACATATCTATCACCTGAAGAAGTAAAAGAATTAATTGAAGAAATTGATCACCCTCTTATAAAATTAGTGGTGGAAACGTTATATTACACAGGTCTTAGAATCAATGAATGTCTAAACCTTAAAATTGAAAATATTGATCTAGACACTAAAGTGCTCCATGTAATTGGTGGAAAAGGTAATAAAAATAGAGATATACCTATTAATCAAAATCTATTACCCCTTTTTCAGAGCTATCTAAACAATTATAGACTAGAGATTAGCAGTGAATACTTTTTCGCCACTAAAAAATCCGGAAAATTAAGTGCACCTTATGTAAATACTGTACTTAGAGATACAGTAAAACGGTTAGGCTGGAAAAAGCATGTAACGGCACACATTCTGCGCCACAGCTTTGCTTCTAATCTAATAAAAAATGGAGTTAACATAGTTTATGTACAAAAACTCCTAGGACACTCTAATTTAAAGGTTACTTCAATATACACTCATGCAAATATGGAAGAACTAGATAAATCTATCAACGTATTATAATATGAAACTACTAACGAAGGAAGTGAATTTCATGAACAAAGACAATTTTAAAAACTATTATTCTGAATATGATAAGATGGCTAGAGATGAAATGGCAGCCAATATAAAAGCTGATTATGATGAAAAGTACATATTAAAAAGCCTATTTCTAGGCAAAACTAGAGATGAATTAGCAGAAGAGTTTAATCATAAAAGTTATAGAACACTAGATATGTATATGAGAAGACGAGGCTATGCCTGGGATAACCTAAAACAAAATTATGTATTAAAGCCTTCTGAAACACCAAGATTTGAAATGCCATCAACTACATCAAAGGTAGATAAAATAATTTCTCTATTTGAATCAGGACTAGATCCTAGAGAAATAGCCAAAAAAGTAGGAATGAAGGATCATAGAACTATGGCTATGTACATGAAAGACAAGGGTTATATATGGTCAACGGAAGTGCAAAACTATGTCCTTCTAAAAGGTGAGCAAAAGCCATATGTTATGGATTCAGAAAATTCTCAAGAAGATAGGTACGGCTGTGACATAGAAGATGTGCTATCAGTAAACATGACTTCTCTAGCAGAAGATATCTCCCCTTCCCATTTTGAAGGTGTTTCTAAGAATGAGAGAATTGAAAAGCTTCTTCCTATGCTGGAAATGCTAGAGAGAAACAAAGAAAAGTTAGCAGAAATTTTATCTATAAATGATGGTAGTACTATCCCACGTTATGTAGTTGGCGGAATTACAATTACAAAATCTCTATGTATGTCCCACAACTTAGCAGAACTTGTAAAAGAATTTAGTAAAGAAAAAAACATAAGTCAAAGAGAAATCTTTGAAGTTTCAATTATAGAATTTTTAAGAAAATACGGCTACGAAAATGAAGTTAAAACTCTGTTTGGGTAAAGCAGTAACCAGTAATCAGTGGCCAGCGACTGGTTACTGTCTTCTGCTTATTGGCTACTTCCTCCCATCTCTCCTCTAAGCTTCTTCAATATTGCCTTTTTCCTTTTATGTAATGTTACATATTTTATTCCCGTTATTTCACTATATCTTTTCAGCCCGCCATGTCCTTTCCAATATGAATGTATAATGATTTCCCTATCCTCTTCTGAAAGCTTTTCTAGTGCAAGCTTTAAATTTTTATATTTCTCTTTTTGCAATACACTGTCCTCAATACTCATATCTGATGCTGCTAAACTAATATATTCCCCTTCCTCCAACATCTTTTCATAGCTTGTATCAAAATTACCTTTACTGACCTTTCTGATTTCATAATAGTAATTGTTCTTAATAGCGTTTGTAACATAGGCTACAAATCTGTTGCACTCTAATCTATAGCTTTTTACTGCTCTAACTATAGTAATATGTCCCATTTGAATTAAATCATCTCTATCATAACCCTTAATATATATACTATTTGTAAGCTTTAGTATAAAAGGTGTAAACATTCTAATTAGCTCATTTAGAGCTTCTTCATCATTTGACTTCGCTTTTTTAACTAGTGTTTCAATATCCATACTAACTACACCCCCCAAACAAATGTTCTTGTGTAATAATTATATAAGAACATACGTTCGATGTAAATACGAATATTGAATTTTTATCCAAATTTGTTTTTTTGTAATGTTGTAATGTATTGATACTACTGGGATTTGTGAGTTAAATTTTCTACATTACATTTTAGATATACTCAACTATTACTTTAATGAATTTTTCTATATCTTTTAAATTATTTAATATAACCTCATATACTATTTCCCTATCAATCTTTAAATAATCATGAACCAATATATTCCTGAATCCAGCCATATTGCACAAGTTAATTTTAAGCTTTTCATTTATTAACTTATTTTCATAAAGAACTTCAAATATATCTCTGTTATTTTCTGGTTTCCTATACCTCATGTCTGAAATTACATGATTTCCTATATCTATAACACATTCAATTGCAAGATGTAAAAATCTTTCGCTGGAACCATATATCATTGGATTATTAATGTATTCCTCTTTGCTATATTGCTTTATAGACTTTAAATATCCAAGATATTCTTTTAACTTATCCACTCTTGATATAACTATCTCTCTTTTTACCAACTCCGCTACCTCCTAAAATACTCTTCTTTTTTTATACTCTCTATAATTGCTCTATCATATTGATCAGAGTAATATTTAAAGTCAAAGTATTCTCTTAAAACTAAAGATTCAAAATCTGCTCTATCATAGCTATCCTTCAATACAATACCCTCTTTTACTATTTCATGTTTTAATATTAATGGTGCTTTATTAAGGTATACTATATCTACTGGAATTCCAAAATACTTTTTACCTTCTTCTATAATATTACCTTTTATAAAAACCTCTTTTACGCCATTATAATTCTCTTCAAAATACAAGGCTAAATCTATATCACTTTCTTTGTGGAAATCTCCGCGTGCTCTTGATCCAAATAAGTATGCAAATTTAATCTTATAATTTTCATTAATTTTTTCAATAAACTTTATAGCTTGGTATTCTATTTCCTTACTTAACATATAAATACCTTCCTTTTAATACAATTTGATATAATTATATCATAACTAATTTTTAAATATTTAATTATAGTTTTCCAAAATTTATTTTCCACTTTCTCCTCTAACTGCATATCTCTCCTTTAGAAAAATACACAAAGGGGAGAAAATAAATGAATCAACAAATTTTAAGTGTGGAAACTATGGAAAAACTAAAAGCTCAGCTTGTAAATTATATAAGTGAAGAGAGTTCTATAACTACTAATAAAAAATTTTACTGTTTTAATAAGGACCATCATACTCTGGAAACTAATCCTACTGCAATGCTTTTGCCTTCAAAAGAAAATAATTATTGGACATGCCATAAGTGCGGAAAAGGAGGCAATATATTTGATGCAGTAGCCCTTCGTGAAAATATAACTGACTTTGAAAAGCAAGTAGAGTACCTATCCTCAAAATATCATATACCTCTTCAGTACGAAGAAGCTAGAAGTGTCCCTGAAAATACTGCAAATTATCTGGGTAATATATTTGAATATAATAATACCTACTGCAGGCTAATAAAAAAAGACATAGTACCCCTATCTAACTTTATAATAAACCCTCTATATGTTGTAGAGGGAAACTCTGAAAGTGAAATAGCTGTAGAGATAAAATGTATAGATGGGTCCACCTTTTATAGAACTTTAAATTTAAACATATTTTCTGATGTTTTAAGCTTTAGAAAGGCATTAAACAATTTGAAGCTGTGCTTTGCCGGCACTGTAGAACAACTTCAATATATAAAATCTATAATGTCCAGCAAACCTTATAAACAGGCAAAGGGAGTACAAGCTATAGGTTTTCATAAAATTAATGGAGTGGATTGCTTCGTAACTGGAGATTATGCCATAGACAAAAATATGCAGTACTTTGAAGGAGTATCTATGATGAAAAGCTATGAAGAACTAAGTACAAATATACTAGATGCATCTGCTATATCAAAGGAAGAACTAGTTATGATAGGTAAATCCCTATTC
The DNA here is from genome assembly GCA_034925975.1 of Clostridium sp. Lineage (GTDB taxonomy): Bacteria > Bacillota > Clostridia > Clostridiales > Clostridiaceae > Clostridium_H. The sequence goes on along the minus strand of JAYFRK010000061.1, from coordinate 499 downwards.
AATTTCAATACATTAAATATAACTTCTACAATAATGGGTTATATAGGCGGGACCTTTTTAAAAGGTAAGCTTATGGACAATGGTATAAAGTATGGTCATCTTATAATAGAGGGACAGAGCGGCAGTGGAAAGTCTGAAACCATTGAAAATATTATTATGCCTATATTCTCAATGCTTCAAAGTCCTATGAATGCCAGTGAATGTACCTCCTTTGGATTAAACAGAGCTGCCAGTAGTTCTAATTTTGTCCCTCTTATAATTGATGAGTACAAGCCAAGTAAAATAGGTCAAAGTAGAATATCAGCTATATCCAACATAATGAGAAACTCTTATGACAATCACACTGTAATAAAAGGAGTATCCTCTCTAAAGAAGAACAAAGAATTTAAAGTGCAAGCTTCTCTAATACTCTGCGGCGAAGGAGGAATTACGGAAACTGCCAACATAGAAAGGAGTCTTAGGGTAACCTTTTCCCCTAATTTTCACAATGCAGCAAGAG
>JAYFRK010000026.1:0-8854 GCA_034925975.1 Clostridium sp. | reverse complement strand
CATGAAGGTTATTGGACATGTCGAAGCAACTTTATAATTGCCTTTTACATAAAACTTTCCCGCTGATAACTCCTTTATTTTCTTATTAACCATGCTAATTACTACTTTCCTTACAGAAGGCAATGTCAAAGCATCTTCTGTCGATTGTAATAAATAATGTACTTTATCTATTACATTTAATTCCTCATTTTCCTCATCAACAATATCGCCTAGCAATAATCTTACATAATCAATATCTAAACTTAATGCTTTCTGATACATATCATAAGTTTCTTCACTTAATGATTCTAATTCTTTAGGAGTCAAAGCTAAATTTGAAATAAGCTGATAATTAGTACGAGAATATTCTTTAGGATATTTTTTATTAAATTTAGTTACATATAAATTAGTTAGAATGTATCTATATTTATCATATTTTTCTTTTTTAAGTTCGGTGTATAACTCTTCCTCTGTCTCCCACCATTTAGCCCATTTTGCCATGTTAGTATTAATTATTATATCTGCATTAGAAATATTAACCCAATTTTTCCAAAAATCTAATGTGTAGAATCCATCTTCTCTTTTTTCGAAGTAAGGTGTATTCTCAACATACTTCTCTTTAAAGTATTTATTAAAATCAACTTTAACGAGCAATCCTTTAACCGCCAATCCCTTATCCATTCTAATTCCTACCCAATCTATAGGATAATTCACTTGAAGCTGTTTTTGGATAATTTTAGCCATTTTAGGACTCATCAAACCACAACCATCTTGAAACTCATGCTCTTTTTTAACATTTTCCTGATACTCTAATTTTGAGTAATCTCCATCTTTAAAGTAACAGTAATTTGATACATATGTATAAGTAGTGCTAGGTAATACTACTATGTTAGGGCTATAATCAATTTCATATGAGCTGGAAGTATTAAGTGACAATCTTGAAATTACATCCTTGTTAATGGCTAGTTCTTCTTTATCATATTTTTCTATTAACTTGCCCAAAGATGTTATACCTTCAAATGTTTTAATAAACTCTTTATCTTCTTCGGCTATGAATAGATATTCACATCTAAAATCTTCATTATAAAAGTCATCTTGACCTTCTTTTTTCATCATTGTCGGACTTGATAATAATTGTATAAATTTTTGACATCTAAATGTTATTCCATTTTTAAGTAATTCCATTGCTTTTTCATTCTCTTTATCTTTAGATTCATAACGTAATGCAACCTTAATAATATTATCTAAATGCATGTCCCCTGTTTTAATACCTTTAAATTTAAGATACTTTCTAATCAAATTGTTTTCCGACAAAGTTATTTCTCTTTCTAGTAGTTCTTCTTCTGTAAAGCTTTCCTTACTTAAATCTCCATTAGAAATATTATAGATTTTATACATGTTTAATTTTTTCACCATATAACCATCCTTTCAGCATATTGTTTCTTAATAATTTGAAGTGCATCCACTTCACAGGTAGCATAGGGTAGGCGTAGCCGTTAAACCCTATGCGTATACTATTAACCCTATTTATTTTTTATAATTTAAATCTTATTTTTTTAAAAAACTCTGTACAACTTAAATTACATGTAGTAATATTGATTTATATACGATACAGAATATATTTTTCAACCACAGTAAACACACCATTCTTTCTGTAATGAATATACAAAATAAGCGGAAAAGAAGTGCTAGTTCTCTCCACTTATTTTATGGTATAAAATGCCATTAGTTTTTGTTGTCCAATTTTAATAATATCATACATTTTTCAGTTGTCAAGTACTTTAATTACTTGGCTTATTTGCATTTGTGTAGAATATACTCTATCTAATATTATCGGTTCTGATCTTCGTAAACTTTACATATTTCTCTAAAATATCTTATTTTATAGTTGGGTAAAGCTTATCAAACTGTTCTTGAGTTAAATTACTGCCCTTTATTCTAATTGGTACAATCCCCCATATGTAAGCTACTATAGTATCTTTATCCTTGCAATCTAGCGGTACAATATCCCATCCTATATGTCTAATTAATTGCTCTTTTCTTATTGTATGCATAATAAGTCCTCCTCTTCGGTAATGCTATCTATTGAAGCTATTTTTATTACTGTATTATCTATTAGACTATAAAACTTTATATATTCGTCCCAATCCCAAAATTCATACTCAGTTAATCTGCCCAATTCAAAAATGCTCTCTTCTTGATCCTTAGTATAAATTTCTATTCTATTGTTTTCTACTATAAAGTCAAAATTCTTTTGAACATCTATTCTCCTTGGCTCTCGCCCATTCGGATAAGATATAATTGCTAATCCATTTTTGCTTTCTAACATCTCGCATAGAAAACACATAACATCTACCTCTAAAATTTCCTGTTCTCTAGTTTTTAAATTTATTTTTATCATTTTATAATCTCCCTTGTTTTATTTAGTTATTTTTACTATTTAACTAATACCATTCAACAATACCATTCCACTTTTCATATACTCTTATCCAATCACTATTTCTAAAGTTTATTTTTATGCTGCAATTAACACTTTGCATCTTAAAATCTTCGTAATTCAGTATTTCTTCTCTTATTTCTTTAGATTGTAGCTTGTAATAATAATTAAATAGCTTTTCTTGTGCAATTGTCATTTACATAAATCCCCCTTTAATTAGATTTTTATATAAATTTAGATTTTTAGGAGTAATTGGAATATTAAATAGTGCTGTTAAAGTAATAAATTGATTTAGAATTTTTATTGACATTTGATTTACCTCCCATTAACTTTATTTACTATGGTTTAATTATACACTCTACAGTTTCATCTGTCAACACTTTTATAAATATTTTTATTTATAATTGAATATATCGAAACTATAAAGTATAATATTCTTAGGAGGTTAGAAAATGAGTGATATAAGGAATGAAATTAAAAGCTACATAGCCATGAGTGGATGGACAATTACAGATATTGTTAGAGAAATTAATAAAAAACATATTGCTGAGCCAGAATATAAAGAAACTACACCTCAAAATCTAAGTAATAAGCTAACTAGAGGCACTATTAGATATTCTGAATGTAAAGAAATAGCTGAAATAATCGGTTATAAAATAGACTGGACTAAAAAAGACTAGAAATTTTTTTCTCTAGTCTTTTTATATAACATAAATTATAAAATGAAATATATAAAATTTCTGTACATTCTTAAGCCTTAATATTACTAAGTTTAGCTACTGGTATAATTTCACTTTAAATAAAATAAATAAATTATATTTATTTGCATATAACTATATTCAGTAAATAAAAAAATTTTTGAGGTGAATATTATGTATGAAAAAGAAACTGAGAAACTTTTGAAAAAGTATAATAATCTTTTAGGTTATTCTGAGGAAGATATAAAAAATCATATTGTTGGAGATTTTTTAATAATGCTAGGATATAAAAAAGATTGGTTTAGATATGAGTATCCTACTTACGCTGAAAAACGTAGAGTAGATATTTCAGTACAAATTGAAAGAAATAAAAAAAATTTATTTTTTGTTGAAGTAAAAAAAGCAGATGATAAATTAAATATTTCTGCATGTACCCAACTTGCAAATTACTTAAATGCAGAAAATATTGAATGGGGAATGTTAACTAACGGATTAATTTATATTTTATTTAATAATAATATAAATGCTCCATCAGATGAAAAAGAAGTATTTAGATTTTATTTAAAAAAACCTGCAGAGAAAGATATTAATTATTCATCAAGGCGTAATAAAAATAGTTTAAAATACTTTTCATATGATTACTTATTTAAAAAGAAAGTGACTAATTATTTTAAATATCTTAAAGAATTCAAGCTTAAATCTGAAAATCTTTCTTCATATCGACAATATGATAGTCTTTTATATAATTATTTTGATTATTTATCACGACAAGATTTATATTTTGATATTGGAAACATTAGACCTAATAACTTCAAAAATTATTTATTATCTACAATTAGCAACAATAGCAATAAGACAATCAAAAGGACTGAAACTATAGTTTGTAAATATGCATATATACGAGGCTTTTATTCAAAAATATTAGAAAAGACAGAAAAACATAATCCTTTTAAAGACATTAGTCCAGATGATTTACTAAAAGATATATCTTTAGAAAATCACAAAAAAGAAAATGTTACTGAGCTTTTATCAATTAACGAAATCAATTTAATATTAAAATCCTATGATGCTTCATCGAGATTTCCTTTAAGAAACAAAATTATTTTCTTATTATTTCTTTATTGTGGGTTAGATATAAGTGAAATGCAAAAATTAAAAGTTAAGGATATTAATATGGAAAACAATATAATTGCTATTGGTAACAGAATAATTCCATTACATCCTAAACTAACTAATATGATAAAAAAATATTTAAATGAGAGACAATCTCAAAATATTAAATGTAAGTATTTAATTTGTGGAAAATATGATAAAAAATATACCTTTTTAAAAGAAACAAATTATCATTTAATTATAAGCAAACAATTGAATGATATTGAACAAATACCTACCGAAAGAAAAAAATTATTAACACCATATTTCATTAAGTGGTCTTTAATTAAGGAATTATTTAATAATAATGTACACATAGAAGATATTGCAAAATTTACTGGTTTATCATTATCTACTATAGGCAATTATATATCTTATGCTGATATGGATAAGAAAGTAAAATTAAAAAATATTGTAAAAAATCATCCATATAACAATATTTTAGACTCTTTAGATTAACAACATTTAAGACTAAGTTTTAATAACTTAGCCTTCTTGTTATCTATGTTTTAACATTTCTTTAATATCTTTTAGAAATGGCTCAGCTACGTCAACTTTTTACACTTCTGTTTAAATCTATAGCTAAAATGAGTATTTATATTATTTAGTTAAAATAAATCAACAGAAATAAAGAATAATTAAGCGATTTAAAGCATTTATTTTAGTTGAAATGATAATTTATATTACTTGGGGTATTACCGTTAAAATTCGAGTGATTTTAGCACGAAGAAATGCCGTTAGTAAACTCCTCTGTAAAGTGATAACCTCATTTTTTTTATTTTCTTTTCAGGTTATAATAAATTTATGCTTTATTTATTATTTAAATCAAAGAAATAATTATATACTTCAATTACATCATTTAAAAGCTGCCAGAATAAATCCTTCATCTGATATTCATTTGTTAGAACTTCTTTTAGTAATTTAATATCTTGAAGCTTTTTTCCATGCGCAAGTTTATCTCTAACTTTATATATAAAATCAATTGTATTAAGAATATTATCAGATAAAATTTCAGAAGTTACTAATTGTAATCCATATTTAAAATATTTTTCACAAAATGTTGGTCTCTCTCCATAACGTTGAGCTATTTCTTTTGAATGTTTGTTTCTATTTTTAAAATGACCTTGGTTATCTAAAAAACTTGATAATTGAGATGTAACAAGAAATTCAATCATAATAGCCATATTGATTAATGATAATTCGTATTTCCCGATATAAATTAAATGTTCTGCTTCTTTAAGAAAATACCAAGCAATATCTAACGTATTTTTTTCCTTACATGCGAAATTTATAGATTTTTTTAAAGTATCATCGTCAAGATAAATTAATCTATCAATCCCATTATTCGTACTATTCCCCTTCATTATATTAGGAATTATATCCAAAGTATAAGGTGTAGTAAAATCTTCCCCGTCAAATATTTGATAGTATTCTGAATTTGTAGTTTTTGAAAATCCATCTAAAAAAGACTGCATTGCTTTACCAGCCTTGTAGCTTATCTTATCTTGAAATTCTGATAAGTATTCAATATTTTTGAATGATGGCAAATAATTATCATCATAATTTTCAAACATTATAATTTTTACTTTCTCAATTATATTTTCACTAAAGTTTTTTAATAATATAAAATTAATCTCATCAATATTAAAACTAAATTGTGTTAATTGAGTTTTCTTAAAGTTATTGCCTATACAAAACTTCAATGGTAAATCAACTATCCATATTGCTTTCACTCTCATAATAGATTGACCCCTAATCTTTTTAATGTAGATCAATATTTATTAATAATTGCTTTTTTACATTTAATTTCAATTCATACATTACCTATGTATTTTTAAGTATATAATTCTATTTTTCACCCTCCATAATAACTAAAACATATTATTGATAATAACTTCTTTTAATCGATTTTCTTTTATTATCATTTTACATAGCTTCTCTATTTTACTATTTTTAAATTCTTTCGTTTTTCTTTATAATTTTCAAAAAATACATACCTTGCAACATTAACATTTTCTTTGCAAATAGGGCATTGAAAGCTCCAACCATCTCTGAATTCATTAAATTCTTTACTATTAATTTTAATTGGAATTATTTTCTTACAACTTTCACACGGAAAATTCAATAAAACCTTCGCTTCTTTGCTAAAGTATTCATGTGGACTTGTCGTTTCAAGCCATTGTTACTCTTTACCTCAATATAGCATCCTTTATAACTTTCCATACTTCCAACCACCCTATTTTAAAATTACCACCTATATCCGCAATCATCACATTCATATGTCTTTATAATCTTACCTATAGAGAAAACTCCAAGTAAAGCTACCGAACCAGCTTTACTCAAGCTATCAATTCTATGCACATTTTCTGATTTACAGTTAGGACAACTAATAATATTTAAATAACCATTTTCAACTATCGGAATATTGTTCAATTGAGACATTAATTCTGTATTGCCATCTGAACTTGCCTTAGTTTTATGGACTATTCGTATAATTGCACCCGTTTCTTCAATTTCCTTTTTTAAAACTTCTGCTCTTTCAAGTGTAAGGTTGTCCAATAATTCTATTGACGAGACATCATCAGCCATAAACTGCTTTGTTACTAAATCTGCACCAGCAACTGCCTTTATTTTCTTAATAACAGCTATTGCATTTGACCCTTTATCTTCTAAAATTAAAGTATATAAACCCAATTTATGAATATTACTTCTTATTGGTTCTCCACAATTCGGACAACTTACTGCATTTGGAGAAATCATTTTCTCACACATAGGACACTTTATTAAAGGCATACGTAAATCCTCCTCTCTATTTTACATTATATCGTTTTAAAACTTTTAATTACTTCATGTAATTTTGAATAAATTATTTCAGCAGCAGAATTTTCAAACAATATATTTCTATCTTTATCTTCATCTTGGTCATAATAAGTTATTATTACAAACTTCCTGTTCTCAACTTTATTTTTCTTCCAAAGAAACGCCAAAGCTCCAACTAGCAAAAATCTACCTAAAGTAACTTCTTGTCTTAATTCTTCTTCTTTTTTTGTAGTTAAATTTTTTATGTCTTTGATTGGAACTCTTCTCTCTTCATTTCCAAAAGCAATTACAATTTCATTATTATTTTTGTCATTAAACAAAGAAACTGGAGTTGTGTCCATTTTATCTTCATATCCACCATAATATTTACACATACATATTAATGAGCATCCTTTTAATCTTCCACTTTGTTCTTTCCCTTCTTTTGATATCGAACAAACGCAAAGAATTATAATTACTATACATATCATAAATACCAATTCCATATAACATTCACCAACCTTATCAGCTATTTGTACCTTTAATATGTTTTTTCTAAAAGTTTCTTGTTGCTTACCACAACCTCTTCTCATCAATTACAATTATACCATCATCTTCTACATATGGTAATTATAATTTATTACACAGTAAAAATATATTCATTGTCTAGCTGCCTATTAAATATAATTAATTCTTTACTTTTATTTGTTTCTATTACATCTGTGTCTTATCTTATAAAACTAGATTGTCCTGTTTAATGCGACATCATCTTAATAGAATTAAAGTAGCTTACTAATTATTGTAAAATTATTTGTAGATAACCTTTTATCATTGCCATACATAATAAAAAATAGCATTAAACATTATACAATAACTAATATTATATAATCTTTAATACCATTTTCAAAAATTGTTTACTATATTTTACATGACAAATAAACTTATATACTTTGCATTTTTTAAAAAAATTGGTATAATAAGTTTAAGCTTTTAACTATTGTTTTTTTATTTAGTTTTAGAACTTGCGAAGTCCCCAAACTTTTTGCAAGTTCTTTCACTTTTTAGGTGACGCTCTCGATAAAGACAATAGCGAAAATTATGGTCGGCTACATTATATTAAATATAGTTGTGCTATTACTTAACCTAAATTATTCGGACTAATCTCTTTAAACATCTAAACTATAAACTTAATATTTTTTAAATTTACACTTTACAAGTTTAAATGTATTTGATAAAGTTGGGGAAATAGTTAAGCAATAGACGTAGTTTCCCCTAGAAAAGGGGAAAAATGAAAAGTTGGGTATAATGAGTTGAAGTTTCTTATTGTACTGCTATTGCATTATGCTTCTTCCTACTAATTACTGCCCTAGTAGTCCACATAATCCCGTCTTGCGACCAGTAAACCTACCTATCTAATATTTTAAGAGGATGGATACAACCTCTTTACTGGCAACTATAGTAACAGCAGAAACTACAGAAGTCAGAGCCACTTGTTTTGCGTCGGTATGGCTAGTCCTACTCTAATTATTTATAACTTGCTAGAGTGCATATACAAGCGACTTATTCCTTAAAAAAGACAATAAGAAACTAAGCCTTTACAAACCCAAGTTTTTGAAATATAATTTACTTAGAATAATTAATAATTTGGGGTAAAGGTTTCGTTAATCTTTATTCAGTTGTATAAGGTGGCTATTTGCGGTAGCGACCTTATTTCTTTTTTGGATAATCCCTTATCTTTTCTTCTTAAAATAACTTTCTTTTTTCTCACTCGCTGGTGCTATATCATCAA
>JAYFRK010000516.1:0-3425 GCA_034925975.1 Clostridium sp. | reverse complement strand
AAGCAGTTAAAAATGTCATGCTATCAATCATATTAAATAGATAATTCATTAGAAACACAGGGATATCCTCCTAACAGTGCTTATTACTATAATATGATTAAAGCCTAAAAATTTGCATGTACACCTAAAATTTATTTAAATAATCATAAACTCCTTCTACAATTTCTTTGAATACAGGTGCAGCTATACCAGCTGCATTAGTTTTCTTCCCAATATTTTGTGCAAATACAACCATAGAATAATATTTATTTTCAACCTTAAAAAAACCTGTAAACCAACCGTCATAATACTCTAATGTCTTTTTTTCTTTACTATCTTTGTCTATGACATCTTCCACCCTTGCTGAAGTTCCCGTTTTAGCACCAACTTCAATATTATCAATATATGCAACTTTACCAGTACCTTCCTTATTACTTACCACCTGTATCATTTGACTTTTAAGAATGTTAGCTGTACTTTCATTTAATATTCTCTTCTTTTCAGTATCTAACTTTTCTATAACATTATTGTTGCTATCGACATATGCATCGATAATATACGGTTTTACATATACTCCTCTATTTACCACAGTGTTAGGTATACTTATAGCTTCAATAGGTGTTACTCTACTCTTTTGACCTATGTATGCCTGAAGACTATCTCCACTATTATCTTTTACTTGTTTAATGTCAAGTTCTAGGTTTCCACTTTCTTCAGCATCAAAATCTAGAACCTTTTTATAAAGACCATGTTTTTCTGCAACACTGTTCACATTTTTTATTCCTGCGTCCTCTCCTATTTGAACAAATATATTATTAGAGGATTTTATAAAAGCTTCTTTAGCGTTCTTACTTTTTCTATCTTCGTGCTCTTCAAATAAACCGCCATAATTTTTATGTTTATATAAATGATTTAAAGAGATAGTTCCTGTTTCTATACCTGCTTCTTCAACTATTGTTTTAAATATAGACCCTGCAAAAAATCCTTTATTTGTACTTGCTCCTATATTTACATTAGGTTTACTATCATCCTTTTGTACCATAGCTCTTATTTTTCCGCTATCAGCCTCCATCAAGATAACACCAATTTGATCATATTGATTATATTGGCTTCTACTTAATACTTCTTTTATACTGAGCTGTAAATTTTTATCTAATGTAAGTCTAACGTTTACATTATCTTTTGGAGACGTATTAAATTCATTAGTAATATTTCCATTTACATCCTTGCTGAATATATGGTAAACATATTGATTATTTTTAGTTTTTTCTGCAATTTTCATTTCTATTGAGTTATCAGATTTTCTTTGTAATTTTTCTGCTCCATTTTTATAAACATTAGTAATTAAATTTTCAACGTTCCACCAGGAATTTTCTCTATCTATTATGGAATGTTTATATACATAAAATCCATTTACACCCTTTATCTTTTTTAACTTATTATAAACTTCTTCATCAATTACCCATTTTATTTTTGAACTTTTATTCTCTATAATTTCTTTATCAATATCGTACTGGCTATTATATCCTTTTAAAATAATTTTCAAAGCTTCTAAATCATCTTTTTTAGTGTAGTGATTATTTATTGAATAAGTATATGGGTCTATAACTACATAATATATATCTAAATAATTTAGTAAATCACGTCCTTTATTATCTAAAAGCAAATAATTTAACTCCGATGTTTTTTCTTTATATTGATACTGATTTTCAGCCATAAGAGCAAGATCATCTGACTTAAAATATTTATAATTAACTATTCTTACAATTAATGTTGTAAACACTAATAACAACGCTAAAAAAATTATATAACATCTTTTTTTACCTAAATTACTTATCATAAAAAAACACTCCTTCTAAGCTAAATTCTAGCCTAAACAGGAGCGTTTTATTCCAAAAATGTAATTATTTACTTTCAAGTAAAACTTGTTTAACTTTTGATACCATTATATCAATTGCTACTTTATTTTGACCACCTTCTGGTATTATTATATCTGCATATTTTTTTGTGGGCTCAATAAACTGTGTATGCATAGGCTTTACAACCTCTAAATATTGTATTATAACAGACTCGATAGTTCTTCCTCTTTCATTTATATCTCTCAATATCCTTCTAATAATTCTTACGTCGTCATCAGTGTCTACATATATTTTAATATCTAATAAGTTCCTTAATTCTAAATCCTGAAGCACCATTATGCCTTCAACTATAACAATGTCCCTAGGATCTACCTTTACAGTTTCATCTTTTCTATTGTGTTCTTTAAAATCATATATAGGCTTGTATATACTTTCTCCATTTAAAAGTTTCTTAAGATGTTCAACTAATAATTGAGTATCGAAAGCGTTCGGATGATCATAATTAGTTTTTATTCTCTCTTCAAATGTTAAAGAACTCTGATCTCTATAATAAGAATCTTGTTCAATCATAGCTATGCAATCTTCGCTAAAACTTTTGTATATTTCATTTGCAACAGTGCTTTTGCCTGAACCAGTTCCACCTGTAATTCCTATTAATATCGGTCTTCTCATATCTAATTCTCCCTAGCTTTAATAAGTATATCTTTTTCTTGCAATTCAATATCTGTAGTAGAAGTAAAAATCATTTCAGCATTACGCGCTGCATCAATTTTTTCACCATTTTTATCTCTCATATCTTTTAATTTTACTTCAAAGCTATCTCCTTCAGATCTTAAAACTTCAACTGTATCCTCATTAAAAACTCTATTTTTCTGCTGTATAGTAGCAGTTTTTTTGTATTTATCATAATCTTTAACTATGCCTACTATATCATAGTCTCTAATATATGAAGATGAATCATATATTTGTTTATTTGGTTCTCCAAAATAAAAACCAGTGCAATATTGTCTATGGCTAGGTTTCATTAAATATTCTATCCATTTCGGATTTATTTTGTATCCTTGAGGATTAGATATATAAGAGTCTACAGCTTCCCTATAGGCCTTTACTATAGATGCTACATAGAAAGTACTTTTCATTCTTCCCTCTATTTTAAAAGAGTCTATTCCTGCTTCCATAAGTTCGGGTATATGTTCTATCATACATAAATCTTTTGAATTTAAAATATAAGTTCCGTTTTCATCTTCAACTACTGGGAAATACTCTCCTGGTCTTTTTTCTTCAACTAAATTATATTTGTATCTGCAAGGTTGAGAACAAGCTCCTCTGTTAGAATCTCTGCCAGTCATATAATTTGAAAGTAAACATCTTCCAGAGTAAGCCATACACATAGAACCATGTACAAATGCCTCTAGCTGGCAAGTGCTAGAAAGTTTAGATCTTAAACCTTTTATCTCTTCTAAAGAAAGCTCTCTTGCTAAAACAATTCTTTTTACACCATTTTTATGCCAAAATTCTGCCGCCTTATAATTAACGTTATTTGCCTGTGTACTTAAATGTAATTCTAAATCTGGTACTACTTCTCTT
>JAYFRK010000269.1:0-4067 GCA_034925975.1 Clostridium sp. | reverse complement strand
AGAAGAAATAGTAAACTGGGTAGAAGAGAATAAATTAAAATTACATCATTGGTTCATTGTAGAAGATCTACTTCATCTAAAGAGAGGGGGAAGACTTTCTGCAACAAAAGCTAATATAGGAACTTTGCTTCAGATAAAACCTATGATATACATTGACAAGGAAGGTAACTTAGAGAATATAGGAAATATTCGAGGCAGAAAGAAAGCCATTAAGGAGCTTTTAAATAAGTTTGAAGAGACTATTGAAACACCAGAGAATTCTGTAATAGGTATAAGTCATGGTGATTGTATAGAAGATGCCCTTCATTTAAAAGAAATGATACTGGAAAAGTATAAGGTTAAAGAAATTATAATAAATCATGTAGGTCCTGTAATAGCATCTCATACAGGAGCAGGAATGCTTTCAGTTTGTTTTATAGGAAAAGATAGGGTCATATAAACAGATTGATATGAGAGTACTAGGACAAGTATTCCTAATATAAATCAAAATTATTATAAAAATGGTTAAATAAGAGCTATTAAGCTTTTATTTAACCATTTTTTATATTGACAAGCTTTTTCAAAGGTGATATTATCTTTTTGTACTTAAACAAAAGACAAATGTGTGCTTGGGGAAAACACACTCGACTTAAGGGGGCTTTATAATATGAAAAAGGTTGGACTTTTACCTAAGTTAATTGTAGGAATGATTATCGGTATTATAATAGGGACTGTATCTAAAGAAACGGGGGCTTACTTTATATCAAAAATATTTCTAACTTTTTCAAGTATATTCGGTAGTTTTTTAAGTTTCATAATTCCTTGTATAATAATAACATTTGTTGCACCAGGTATAGCTGATTTAGGAAAAGAATCCGGTAAATTATTAGCTATAACAGCAGGTATAGCTTATTTCTCTACAATAATAGCTGGTAGTTTAGCATATTTGCTTGGAACATCTATACTTCCAAAAATAATTAAAGCTGGGGAGCTAGCTGGAAAGTCTGGAGTGAAATTAGAACCTTATTTTACTATAAAGATAGATCCAGCAATGGGAGTTATGACTGCACTTGTTATGGCATTCATGTTGGGGATTGGAATGTCACATATTAAAGGCAAGAGCTTATTACTAGCTATAAGAGATTTTCAAGATGTAGTTTCACTTGTTGTAAAAAATGTAATAATACCATTAGTACCAATCTATATAATAGGTATATTTGCAAACTTAACAGCCGCAGGAGAAATTTTTAAGACATTAAAAGCATTTTCTTCTGTATATGTAATACTATTGTTATTACAAGTAGCGTATATTATAGTTCAATATTCAGTAGCAGGATTTATTAGTGGAAAGAATCCATTTAAAGCTATAAAAAACATGATACCTGCATATTTTACTGCACTTGGAACACAATCATCAGCAGCTACTATACCAGTAACACTACAAAGTGCTAGAAAAAATGAAATATCAGAGGATATTGTTGATTTTGTAATTCCACTATGTGCTACAATTCATCTAGCAGGGGATACTATTACTCTAGTGTTAGCTTCTATGGGAGTTATGTTGATAAATGGACAAAATCCTACTTTTGCAGTTATGTTTCCATTTATATTAATGCTAGGAATAACTATGGTAGCAGCACCAGGAATACCAGGGGGTGGAGTAATGGCTTCACTGGGATTACTTCAAGATATGTTAATGTTTAATCCTGCACAACAAGGATTAATGATAGCATTGCATGCGGCACAAGATAGCTTTGGAACAGCTACAAATGTAACAGGAGATGGGGCAATAGGAATTATAGTGGATACTATTGCAAAGAAAAACAAAACAAAAGAACGGGTAGAAGAATTAGTAGAAGCTCAAGGAGCTTAAAATAAATAATACATCTATATATCAAACTATAGCAATTAAAAGTAGTAAGACCGCAGCAAGGGTTTTAAGTACTTTTAACTTAAGGTCAAATTGTTCTATATCCTCTGATAGGATATGGTCATTTGGATTAGCTTTTATAAAAAACATAAACTCACCTCATGGAATAAAAATATAATATCTTAATTATAATTCTACAGTTAACGAGCATTATTAAAGTAACAAAATAGTTACATTATAAAATATTAAAAACCAGGTATAATAAACAAATATACCTGGTTTTTAACTATCTTAATGATTATGCTTGAGTAGCAACAGGTGGAGTAAAAACTCTCTGAGCTAATTCTGCATCAAGCATATATATAGCTGTAGGATCGTTCTTTATTCTTTTTAACTTTTTAATTATAGTAACAAAATTAGCTTCCTCTTCTACTTGTTCGTCAATAAACCATTTTAAGAAACTTATAGTAGCATGTTCTTTCTCTTCTGTAGCAACATCAGATAATTCATATATTCTTCTAGTAACTTCTTGTTCATGCTCATATGCTTTTTCAAAAACATCTAATACAGATCCATATTCATTTCTAGGTGAATCCAATCCTCCGATTTTAATATCTCCATTTCTTTCGTTGATGTAGCTAAAAAACTTCATTCCATGAAATCTTTCTTCTTCGGCTTGAACTTTAAAAAAGTTAGCGAAGCCATCTAGATCTTGACTGTAACAATATGCAGCCATGTCAAGATAAATATGAGAAGAGTATAGCTCAAAAGTTAATTGTTCATTTAATTTTTTAAATAGATGTTTGCTTATCATTTTATCTTCTCCTTCGTTTACTTGTAGAAACTATTATTTAATAATTATTATAGCATAAATATTGTAATATAATTAGCGAAATTTCATTATTAACATTTTTTTATAAATTTAAGTGAAGTAATCCACACTATGGAAGCAGTTTATTCATATTTATCATACCAGAACCCTGTATGCTTTTAGGAATGTTAAGAAGATTGCAGGATAGTTTAAGTAGAGAAACAATATCTTTATATGTTAAGTCTGGATTATTTTCAAGAAGTAGAGCACAAATGCCGCTGATATAGGCTGCAGCGCAAGATGTCCCAGTATAACAAGTATAAAGTTTATCCAAGGGATGAGGATATAATTTTTGGCCATTTCTTTCAGATATATAGTTTATGTCTGAATTTAAAGAATATATATCTACACAAGCAGCTGATAAATCTGGTTTATCTAATTTACCAGATTGTCCTGCAGAAGAACCTATATAAGGTTTTTTTACACTAGTAGTATCAATTCCACCAATAGTTAAGCAGTTTTTTAACAGTGCAATTCCTCTCATTGAATTCTCTATATTGCTATTATGCCCGCTTGGTACTACAATAATTAGATTTTTTTCTATAGCTTTATCAAATAACTTAGAAAATAAGGATAAAGTAAACTCATCATAATTTATAATCTCAAAAGGAAGACATATTATTCTAATATTATTTTCACTGCTATCATTTATTAAAGTTTCTATGGCATACAATATATCAGAAACAAACCCTCTCCCTAAGCTATTAAAAGCTTTAATCATATAAATACTGCTTTTTTCTGCTATACCTTTATACATTCCTTTAGAACTGCTTCCACTAGAACAAATAAGGCCGCTAATAAATGTACCATGTCCATTATCATCATAAGGATAACTAAGATTATTAACCAAATCTAAAAAGTTAGTAATTTTATTATTAGGTTTTTTTAAATCTGGATGAGGGTATACCCCGCTATCTACTATTCCAATGCATATATTTTTTCCTGTTAATTTATAATTACTCTCGAAAACTATACCATTAGCAGCAAGTACACTACTTCCACATAGCAAAGCCTGGTTATCAAAACATATATGATCTACTTGAGGATATTCAATAATCTTTTCTATAACATTGGGTGATAAATTAGAACAGATACATCCCACAGATGGAATTGAGCGTATTATCTCACATTTGTATGATGTCAATCTTTTTTCGATTTTATCTTGAAGTGACTTACAGTGTATTATAACTCGATAATTTTTATATATCTTATTTTTTAAGGCGTTATTTAAGTTTATATCTAGCTTATTTTTAAGGGAAAACATGAAAATCCTCCTAATGCATTACTCTATTATATAATATAGTATTTAAAAGCCTTAAATGTTAATTATAGGCTAATAAATAATAT
>JAYFRK010000306.1:0-6573 GCA_034925975.1 Clostridium sp. | reverse complement strand
TATTTGGTAAAGTTAAGAAGTATACTTCAGTCCATTGGAGTTTCAGATTGTAAAATGGAAGAAGGATCTTTAAGATGCGATGCTAATATATCTGTGAGAAAAAAAGGAGATAATAGCTTAGGAGTTAAATGTGAAATTAAGAATATGAATTCCTTTAAAGCTCTAGAAAAAGCACTAAATTATGAATTCAAAAGACAGGTAGAATGTATTAAAAATGATAAAATATTATATCAAGAAACTAGAAGATGGGACGAAGGAAATAGTGTAACAGTAGTTATGAGGAGTAAAGAAGAGACTAATGATTATAGATATCTTCCAGAAGGAGATCTTAGTACTGTTATAATTAAAGATGAATGGATAGAGAAAATTAAAAGAACTATTCCGGAGCTTCCTTATGAAAAAGAAGAGAGATTTATAAAAGAATACAATATTCCTAAATATGATGCTTCAATAATTACATCAAATTTATATATAGCAGATTTTTTTGAAGAAACAACAAAATTATGTGGAGATCCTAAGGCAGCTTCTAATTGGATTATGGGAGATATTCTAAAATTTATAAATAAAAATAATATAGCATTAGATAAAACAAAAATTACTCCCCAACATCTTTCAGAGCTTATAAGGCTTATAAATGAAGGGATTATTTCTAATAGCATAGGTAAAAAAGTTATTGAAGAAATATTTCAAACTGGAAAATACGCAAAAGAAATAGTAGAAGAAAAAGAATGGGTGCAAAATAATAATAGAGATGAAATCCTAGAAGTTATAAAAGAAGTTTTAAAAAATAATCTAAAAAATGTAGAGGAATATAAGAGTGGAAAAGCAAAGCTTTTAGGATATTTTATAGGAGAAGTTATGAAGGCAACTAAGGGAAAGGCTAATCCTAATATAATAAACAAGATTATAATTGAAGAATTAAATAATATTAATTAAAACTATTCAATAATGTTTTGAATAAAACATATAATGTATAAAGCATATAATATGATAGTAAGGGTGGGGATATTATATGATAAATAAGCTGCTAAATATTGTATATTTTATACTAAAGAAGAAGGAAATAAAAAAAGCTAGAATTAGAATAAAGAAAATTCCTATAGATGATATATTGAAGTTAATTATAAAAAATTGCGAAGATAGATCAGTAAGATACAAAATCTTAGAAAAAAATCATGACACAATTTGTATTGACCTTTTTGGTAAAAAAGAAAAGGTTTTACTAAAATATCATAAGTCAGATATGGTATTTAGAGAAGATTACAATGAGTTTATAAATAAGTTAAAAAGAGAACATGTGGATAAGGGGATTTACATAACTACGGGGCTATTTGAAGCGGAAATCCATAAAAATGAAAATAAATTACTTTACTTAAAAAAGATTGTATTAGATGATTATTATTGCTTTTTCAAAAAACAGATAAGATTATTTGGAAAAGCTGATACTGTATTTGATAAGAAACAATTAAACTTTTATAGATATTTGCCTAAGTAAACAGGATTTTTATGTTTTAAAATAAAATCTTGTTTACTTTTTTCTTTTAAAGTCAATAATCAAGATATATTATGAATAAAATGGTGATTGAAGATGAAAAAGAAAAAATATATAGCATTGCTTCTAATATTTATATTGATTGTTGGGAGTGGATGTATACAGAAAAAAGTTTCTAACACAAATAATAGAAATTATATAGTCTATAACATGGAAGAGTTACCGGAAGATTTATTAATGTTAAATAATAGTAGTATAAGACAGGAAGAATTAATTTTATGTCTATTTGAAGGTTTAGTCTCTACGGATGCTAATGGGAACATCATACCGGCACTCTCTGATAAATGGTCAGTATCAGAAAATAAATTAACATATAACTTCCATATAAGAGAAGGAGCAAAATGGAGTGATGATACCATTGTAACAGCCAAAGACTATGTAACCTTCTTTTCAAAGTTATTATCAGAAGGAAGTAATGTCTATTCTAATCAATTACAATGCATATTTGGTGTAAAGGATTATGTAGATAAGAAAATAGACTTCGATGGAGTAGCTATAACTGCAAAGGATGATGAAAATTTAGAGATTAGACTTAACTATCCCTGCAGTTATTTTTTAGAGATAATTAGCCAACCTATGTTTACACTAAGAAAAAATTTCTTGAATCTAAAACACTGGAAAAATGATTTTAAAAAAATAAAATATACAGGACCATTCATTCTTGATGAAATATATAGCAATGGTGAACTTGCATTGAAAAAAAATAAAAATTACTGGGACAGTGAAAGTGTAACAACTGATAAAATACATATAACTAGTGAAGGTACTACAGCTTTTGCATTAGCTAAATATAATTTAAAGCAAATAGATGGATTTACTAGTCTGCCTCCAAGTGAGATGGATACTTTTGAAAGCAGTGAAAAATTAGTCAAAGGGCCTATGGCTCAGGGGGTTAGTCTGAACTTCAATTTAAATAAAGATGGAATTCTTAGAGACGTTAACTTTAGAAAGTTTATTAATCTTGTAATTAATAAAAGCAATATGGAATCAGAGCTAAATGGTATTTTGAAAGTAGACTCACTATATATACCAAACAACATAAAAGGTATAGGCAAAAGAGATGGTTATGTAAATATAAATAAGGTTAATAATAATCTAGAAAAAACATTAGCTGATAACAAATATAAAGGGGAAAAGTTAAAATTAGTATATTTAAATTCTGATGACAAAAATAGGATAATAGCAAATTCTATTGCAAAGGATATGAAAAAGGTAAATATAAGTATAATTAGCCAAGGCTATAATAAAGAGGAATTAAAAAAGGTTTTAGACAATAAGGATTATCATATACTGCTAACAAGTTATGTAGGAGAATATGATTCACCATTTTCTTTTTTAGAAAAATGGATTAGTACTTCCGATTATAATATATCAGGATATAAAAATTTTGACTTTGACAGTTATGTTTTAAGAGGCAGAGTTTTAAATAATTTAGAAGAAGCAGGAAATAACTTTAGAAAAGCAGAAGAAATACTCCTAAAAGATGTTCCATTTATACCATTAGGATTTTATAACACTGTACTATGTAAGAAAAGTTACATAAATGGAATTGAGATAAATAAGAGAGGAAATATAATCTTAAAGAAAATATATGCGGAAACATCTAAAGATGAAACTCCCTAAGTTTTAGGGAGTTTCATCTTTAAGAAAGTATAATATAAAGAAAAATAAATTTAAATTTTTTCTACTATCAAATGTAGGTTTTCCCACTTTAAAGGATTTTTTATCCTTATCATAGGTTACATTTTTGATAAATATTGGTGCTAGCTCGCTAGTTTCAGGACTTGGTATTGTAGGCATTTTAAAATATTGTTCGTCTAAAAGATTTTCAGGTATGGATCTAAAATTTTTATAATGCTCTACATCATCTAAATTAGGTGTATCAGGCCAGCTAAGAACTATTCCAGAATCAACTAGTTGATACTTAAATACATCTGTAATTAACTTTTCATCAATATTTTCTCCTAAATTGTTTTGATGCAGCATGGAAATAAGATATAGAACTATTTCATTTGATGAAAACTTAATTTCTTTACTTTCAGTAGTTTTTATAAATATAGAAAAATCTTCACTGTAGTGCTTAGCTAAAATTTCATTAATAGCATTGGCAATTTTCTTAAATTTAAACATGCCAGTATGCTTATATAGTAGAGAAGAATTTAAATACATGGTACAAATATTTTCTACTTTATCATTGTCATGTAGCTTGTTATATTCTTCATATAGTAAATCGAAAATATCTAACAAGAGTAATTTTACATCATCAATTTTAGAGTAGGAATAAAAGATGTTGAGATTTAAGCACAACATACATTTATCTTCAAAGGATATGTCATACATTTCTTCTTTGAAGTCTACGAACATTTTTAATATGTCTAGTGAAAAATTTTCATAAGAATCTTTGACTTCACCATCTAGATAAGTAGAGCATTTATAAAAAGCGTTCATTAATAAAGCCTGCTCTGAAAACTTAAATTCTGTACTTTTATCCTTCATTTTAACCTTTCCTATTATAGGGTCTGTAGAATCTTTTTTGTCAATAAATACACCTTCATGATTTCTTAAATAAGAAGCATAAAATTCTAATTGCTTTTTGGCAAGTTCAGTGTATACAATACTTAAGGAATACTTTTTAGAATCTATACCTTTAAATTTTTTGTAATAGTCAACTAACTCTAAAATACATAAAGTCATGTAGGCATTACTAGATATGTTTATATCTTTTTTTAATTTATCTTCATCCCAATGAAACTTATTATTGCTGATTTTAAGCTTAGGATTAGCCTTTTTATATAAACATAAAAGTGGAGAATTCAAATTCAATGTGTTAATATCAGTACTAGGTATATGTTTCAAGTTTAATTCTTTAGGATCTAAAGTAATGCCACATTTTGAATACAGAACAATATTTTTTATAGATTCTTTTGATAAATGCACTAATTGACTTTGAATTTGACCTATACTTAGTTTATTCATTCGTAAAAATGGGCCTATATATCTTAACATAATTACACCACCATAAATTAATCCTTATATAAATAATATGAAGACAAATAATAAATGATGATAATTTTTTATAACTTAAGGGGTGATTTTCATGAAAATTGGAAAGTTACAATGGAAAGATTTAAATAAAATTATAAATGAAAATAGAGGAATTACTAGAACTGATGTAAGGATAAGCGGAGGAATCGGAGAGGATTGTAGTGTTGTTAATTTTGGAGAATATGAGTGTGTTTTGTCTACAGATCCAATAACAGCAGCAGAAAATAATGTTGGAAAATTGGCAGTTCATATAAATGCTAATGATATAGCTTCCTGTGGAGTGGAACCTATAGGGATTCTTGTAACAATTTTAGCTCCAATTAATGTAAAACTAGAAGAAATTGAAAGTGTAATGAGTGAAATAGATACAGAAACTAGAAAATTGAACATGCAGATATTAGGGGGACATACAGAAGTAACAGATGCAGTTAATAGAATAATTGTTTCTTGTACAGTTATAGGAAGAACAGAAGCTGGAATGGCTATTTCTACATCAGGAGCTAAAGAAGGAGATGAAATAGTTGTTACAAAGCATTTATGCTTAGAGGGTACATCAATTTTAGTAAACGACTATTATAATGAAGTGATAAAAACATTAAGTTATGAAGAAGTAGAAGAGGCTAAAAAGTATATAGATAATTTAAGTGTTGTAAAAGAAGGAAAAATAGCAGGTAAATTTGGAGCAAATTCAATGCATGATATAACAGAGGGAGGCATTCTTGGGGCTTTATGGGAAGTTGCAGAGGGAAGCAATGTTGGATTCAAGCTTTATAATGATAGACTTCCTATAACAGATATTACAAAAAAGGTGTGTAGATTATTTAATATCGATCCTTTAAAATTTATATCTTCAGGAAGCATGGTTATAACTTGCAAAGAGGGAGATAAATTAGTTGAAAAGTTAAAGGAAAATGGTGTTCAGGCTGCAGTGGTGGGAGAAATTATAAAAAGTGATAAAATATTAGTTATAGAAGGCAAAGAAGAGCTTGTACCTCCACCAGAAGAAGATGAACTACTAAAGGTTTCATCAAATGGAAATAAAGAGAGGTAATATATATGAAAAAGCTTATTGTTGCAAGCAACAACCAACATAAAATAGACGAAATTAAACAAATACTAAATAATTTTCCATTAGACATTATTTCATTAAAAGAAGCAGGGATTGATGTTGATGTTGAAGAAAATGGAACTACATTTATGGAAAATGCACATATAAAGGCTATGGAAATTTATAAAATGCTAGATAAAAAATACATGGTTATGGCAGATGACTCAGGTCTTATGGTAGACGCTTTAAATGGGGAACCAGGAGTTTATTCTGCACGTTATAGTGGAGAACATGGAAATGATAAAAAAAATAATGAAAAATTGCTTTCAAACTTAGGTGAAATAGAATTTGAGAAGAGAGCAGCTAAATTTGTCTGCGCTATAGAATTAATTATTGATGAGGAGAGAATAATTAATGTACAAGGTGAGGCAAAAGGTTATATAATTGAAGAAGAAAGAGGTAGGGATGGATTTGGTTATGATCCGCTATTCTATGTTCCTAAATTTAATAAAACCTTTGCAGAGATGAGCTCAGAAGAAAAAAATGCTATAAGCCATAGGGGAGAAGCATTAGAAAAACTACAACAGGAGATTAAAACCTACTTTTAGGAGGTGGAATAATTGCTCATAGGAGTGGTAAGTGATACTCATAGAGACGAAACTGCTTTAAAAAAAGTTGTTGAGGAGATTAAAAACTTAGATGTAGTAATACATCTTGGAGATAATGTGGTAGATGCTGAAGAAATTAAAGATTTGATTAATAATAAGATAGTATATGTTAAGGGAAATTGCGATATAATGGCTAATGAACCCACAGAGTTAATAGAGGAATTCCATGGAGTAAGAATACTGATTACTCATGGACATAAGTATAATGTAAAAAACACTTTAACTGAGTTAAAGTGTAGAGCACAACAACTAGAAGCAGA
>JAYFRK010000538.1:0-2307 GCA_034925975.1 Clostridium sp. | reverse complement strand
AGAAGCATGCAAACATAAGGGAGTAACAGGACCTGTAGCAGGAAAAGCAGACATACTTTTAATGCCAAATATTGAGGCAGGAAACATAATGTACAAGACTTTAACATATGCAACAGATTCAAAGAATGGTGGAATTTTAGTAGGAACATCAGCACCAGTAATTTTAACTTCTAGAGCTGATTCTCATGAAGCTAAAATGTATTCTATAGCTCTAGCAGGACTTATTTCAAATCATAATAAGTAAAAAAGTTTGAGATTAAAGAATAAGCAAGGCATAGAGACTATAAAATAATCAAAAAATTAACAAACTTACAACATATAAATAAAAGTTTATAGGCTAAACACATAAGGAGGAACTATAATGGGATACAAATTATTAATTATTAATCCAGGATCCACTTCAACTAAAATTGGAGTTTATGATGATGAAAATCAAATATTAGAAGAAACATTAAGACATTCTTCAGAGGAAATAGAAAAATATGAACATATTTATGATCAATTTGAATTTAGAAAACAAGTTATTTTAAATGTTTTAAAAGAAAAGAATTTTGATATAAATACATTGAATGCAGTAGTAGGTAGAGGTGGACTTTTAAGACCTATAGAAGGCGGAACTTATGCCGTTAACGAAAAAATGCTTGAAGATTTAAAATCAGGTGTTCAAGGACAACATGCTTCAAACTTAGGCGGAATAATTGCCAATGAAATTGCAAAATCATTAAATATACCTGCATTTATTGTAGATCCTGTTGTAGTGGATGAGTTAGATGAAGTTGCTAGAGTATCAGGAATACCTGAAATTGAAAGAAAGAGTATTTTCCATGCTTTAAATCAAAAAGCAGTAGCAAAGAGATATGCTAAAGAAAATAATATAAAATACGAAGATTTAAGCTTAATAGTAACTCATATGGGTGGAGGAGTATCAGTAGGTGCTCATAAAAATGGAAGAATTATAGACGTTAACAATGCATTAGATGGAGAAGGACCATTCTCACCAGAAAGAAGCGGTGGAGTTCCTATTGGTGATTTAGTTAAGATGGCTCATTCTAACGATTATACTTTAGAAGAACTAAAGAAAAAGATTAACGGAAAAGGTGGAGCAGTTGCATACCTTGGAACAAATGACTTTAGAGAAGTAGAGGCTATGGTAGAAAAAGGTGATGAAAATGCTACATTAATATTTAATGCTTTTGTATATCAGGTTGCAAAAGAAATTGGAAAGTGTGCCCCTGTGCTTTGTGGTAAAGTAGATTCAATAATTCTTACAGGTGGAATAGCATATAGCAAGAAAGTTGTAAAGGGATTAGAAGAAAAAATATCATTTATTGCACCAATAACTGTTTATCCAGGAGAGGATGAATTATTAGCTCTAGCACAAGGTGCAATAAGAGTTTTAAATGGTGAAGAAGAAGCAAAAGAATATTAAAAGAAATAAAAAATAGATAAAAAACAAAGGTGATATAAAATTACCTTTGTTTTTTTATTTATTAAATTTAGATTATATAACAATATTAAATTTTGATTATATATAGCTAATAAGATATAATATATTTAAATTATTGCAAGATTATTAAGAATTTTTAAAAAATTATATTATATAAAAGGGTAAGGTGATAAAATGAGCAGAATAAGGATATTTACAGGACATTTCGGCAGTGGGAAGACAGAAATAGCCATAAATTATGCTTTGAACCTGGCCAAAGATGGTAAGAAGGTTGCAATAGTAGATATAGATATAGTTAATCCATACTTTTGTGTGAGAGGCATTAAGGATTTTCTTGAAGCTAATGGAGTTAAGGTAATAAGTTCACAATCTAACTATGTTAATGCTGAGCTTATGGTAGTTCCTGCAGAGGTTAACTCAGTGTTTAACGATAAAAGCTATGAAGTAGTAATAGATGTAGGTGGAGACGAAGCAGGAGCAGTGGTTCTTGGACAATATAATAGATATTTTAAAGAGGAACCATATGAAATGTATTTTGTCATAAATAACAATAGGCCTCTTACATCGGATATAAAAAGCACAGAAGAGTATATAAGATCTATAGAAGGAGCTTCTAGACTAAAAGTTACTCATTTAATATCAAATACAAACTTAGGTAATGAAACAGAAATAGAGGATATTTTATATGGAGATAAATTAGTAAAAAAATTATCTGAGTATTTAAAAGTTTCATATAAGTATACAGTTTGCAGAAAGGATTTAGTAGACAAACTGAATTTTAAATTAGGAGGAGAAATATATCCCATTGACATTTTTATGAAAAAGCCATGGGAATACTAAAATATTAAAATACATTTAAA
>JAYFRK010000601.1:0-3744 GCA_034925975.1 Clostridium sp. | reverse complement strand
TTTTATAGTATTGTTCTTCATAATATTCAATACTACTTTAGCATATTCTTTAGGCACTTCTACAAAGGTAAATTTCTCATAAATATCAATTTTACCAATTAATTTGCCTTCCATTCCTGTTTCTCCTGCTATAGCTCCTATAACATCTTTAGCTTGTATTTTTTGGGTTCTTCCAACATTTATAAATAGTCTTACCATTCCTTGTTCTGCACCAGTATCTCCAATTTCATCTTCTATGGCTACATCTTCTCTTTTTTCTTCACCTATATTCATCTTTAAGAGAGCTGCTGCTACATCTATAGAAGCATAATCTTCATCTAATAGTTTTTCTATATGATCAATGTATTTTCCTAAATGTCCTTCTTCTATAGTTGCTTTTACCCTATCAAGAAAAGCATTTGTTTTATATTCTTCTACATCTTCAGCTGATGGAACTTCTTCTCTTTTAATTTTAATCTTTGCATACTTTTCTATATCTTTTAGCTTACGTATAGCCTTGCCAGCAACAAATGTATAAGCAACTCCTGATCTTCCAGCTCTACCTGTTCTTCCTATTCTGTGTACATAATACTCTTCATCTTGAGGCAAATCATAGTTAAACACAGCTTCAACATCATCTACATCAATTCCTCTTGCTGCAACATCAGTAGCTACTAATATTTCTATGGTTCCATTTCTAAATTTATTCATAACTCTGTCTCTTTGTTGCTGTTTCATGTCTCCATGAAGTCCTTCTGCAAAATATCCTCTTGATTGGAGTTGAGCTACTACTTCATCAACTCTTTTCTTAGTATTACAGAATATTACTGATAGTTTTGGGCTTCTTATGTCTACTAGTCTTGATAAAACCTCAATTTTCGAACTTTCTTTTACTTCTAAATATCTTTGTTCTATATTTGGAACTGTTAATTGTTTATGAACTACCTTTACAAATTCAGCATTTCTTTGATATTGCTTACTTAAGTCTAATATAGGCTTAGGCATTGTAGCTGAGAATAATACTGTTTGTTTTTCTTTTGGCATATCTTGAATTATAGTTTCAATATCTTCTCTAAAGCCCATATCTAGCATTTCATCTGCTTCATCTAGAACTATCATTTTCATGTTTCCTGTTTTTATAGTTCTTCTATTCATGTGATCCATTATACGGCCTGGTGTTCCTATAATTATCTGAACACCTCTTTTTAAAGCCTTAATTTGACGTTCTATAGGTTGTCCTCCGTATACTGCAAGTATACTTATTCCTTCTTTGTACTTTCCAAGCTTATTTAATTCTTCCGTTGCTTGAATGGCAAGTTCTCTTGTAGGACATAATATCATTGCCTGTAGGCTTTTATCTATAGGATTAACTGTGTCCAATACTGGAACTCCAAAGGCAGCTGTTTTTCCAGTTCCTGTTTGTGCTTGCCCTATTACATCTCTACCTTCCAATATAAATGGAATAGCCTTTTCTTGAATAGGTGATGGTTCTTCAAATCCCATTTCAGCAATGGCTTTTTTTATCTCCTCTGATATTTTTAAATCCTCAAATCTAATTTTCTCCATATTTACTTCCTTCCAATTTAAAATTTTGATTAGTCCCAATTAAAATAAATTTTCACACCAAAATAATTCATTTTAATTATTCCTTACCACTTAATATCCTTAACCTAACTAATTATATATGTATTATTTACAATATGCAATTAAATATATCCTATGGAAAGGTTTAAATAAAAATTTAATTCAGTTTTATTTTATGTAATTTAAAATTTTTTAAACTATATTAATTATTGGATTTTATATACATTGGCCTATGATTAATCCCTATATGGTATACTAGAATTAAATTATTTCGGCAATAATTTTAGATAGAGAAAGGAAGGCATGTGAATGTATATAAATAGAACTAAGATAAAGGTAAGATATGTTGAAACAGATCAGATGGGAATTGTACATCATTCAAATTACTATGCCTGGTTTGAAGTAGGCAGAACTGAGTTCATTACTGAATCAGGAATGAGCTATAGTGAAATGGAAAGTGAAAAGTTATTGCTTCCAGTAGTAGAAAGCGGATGTAGGTACATAGAAGGAGCAAAATACGAAGATGAACTTATAATAGAAACTTTTATAGAAAAACTTAGTGGAGCAAAAGTTATATTCAATTATAACGTTATAAGAGAGAAAGATAATAAGCTCTTAGCAAAGGGAACTACCACTCATGCGTTTGTTAATGATAGCTTTAAAGTAATAAATCTTAAAAAGAAAAACACAAATATTTGGAATAAACTTGAGAAACTGGCAGTATCAAATAGTTGATAACTTTCATCTTAGGTTATTTTTTATGACTACTTATGTAAAGGCGCCATCTCTTTAGATGGCGCCTTACTTAGGCTATATATATTAAACAGCATTGTGAACAAATGCTACAATTCTATCAATAGGAATATCAGTTACTGAACCAACTCTTCTTATCCCACAACTAGCTCTACCTTGATTTTCTTCTCCAACTAATTCGTCAGCAGTTTCTCCTACTATATTACCAATGCTCTCTCGTGGAAAACCTGTGCAACAATTACCTAATGCCCACCCTGGAGCAGTTCCGATTTGAGTTACTCATCTAAGGAAGTTTGCATGTACAGATAACACTACTCCTGTAAAGCCAGATCCTGATTCTCCTCCGCTGGCTGTAAAGACAGTAACTGTCTCCCCTATAAAATTAGCTAGATGATTTGCAAAATTTATCCCATCCACTTCTTATCACCTCTTAATTAATTTACCTGCTCTTTTTCTTAAACAGCATTGTGAACAAAGGAAGCTATTTTACTAATAGGGATATCTACTACTGCTCCAATCCTATTTCCTCTACACTCAAATCTTCCTGTATTATTATTGCCTCGGCATCCAGTTGTAAACTCATTATCAAATTCATTTCTAAATCCATCTAATGAACCAATGTTTCCAGGTGCAAAACCTGTGCAACAGTTACCTAATGCACATCCTGGGGCAGTTCCAATTTGTGCTATCAATCTTACAAAGCAATTATTAACAGACAGCAATACTCCTGTAAAACCAGATCCTGATTCTCCTCCACTAGTTGTAAATATAGTAACAGTCTCGCCTATAAACTCAGCTAAATGATTTACAAAATTTATTCCATCCATGCTTTTATCTCCGCCATATATAAATTTCGAAAAGTAGTTGGCCACATTATTATTTTGCACCATCTATATTAGATGGTGCAAACTTATAAAAAATATCTTGCAAATAGTCATTTTAAACCAGCATCATTTATTATGCTTCCATCTAACCACTGTTTGTCCAATACTTTTTACTGGAATCATTCCATCCATAATAAATCCATTTCCTTAGACATAAACAAGTTTCTTGGACTAACCGTCCACACTATATATTATTCAGTTTTAAATTAAAGGTTACATTTATTTATACTGTTATCCATTTTAAATTTGGGTAAGGCACTATTATATTAGCCGGTGCCATATAATTCTATATTAATCTAAATAGCATTATGAACAAATGAAGCTATTCTAGCAATCGGAATATCTACTACTGATCCAACTCTAGTTCCTGTACAAGTAGGTCTACCTTGTCCACCATTAACTCGACCAATACCTACGTTACCTGTTCTTAATCCTGTACAGCAGTTTCCTAGTGCACATCCTGGGGCAATACCAATTTGTGTTACTAATCTAACAAAGTTTGCATTTACAGTTAAAAGTACTCCTGTAAAGCCAGATCCTGATT
>JAYFRK010000438.1:0-2980 GCA_034925975.1 Clostridium sp. | reverse complement strand
CTTATTTCAAATATTTCATCCATTCTGTGTGATATATATATTACAGCTATTCCCTTTTCCTTTAACTTTTCAATAACTTTAAAAAGATTTCTAGTTTCCACATCTGTTAAAGCTGTAGTTGGCTCATCCATGATAATAATTTCTGCATTTTTAGTTAGAGCCTTTGCAATTTCAAGCATTTGCATTTCTCCAACATTTATTTCTCTTACCGGGATTGTAGGATCTACATTACATCCTATTTGCTGAAGAAATCTTTTACTCCTCTCTATCATTTCAGATTTATTTATTCTTCTTGTTAGTCCGTTAAATTTCTCGTTACCTAAGAATATATTTTCCGCTACAGTTAAATTTGGTAGTATACTTAACTCTTGGTGAATAATAGTTATTCCAAGAGCTTCTGCATTCTTTATACCATTTATTTCAACTTCATTACCATCTACAAATATCTGTCCTGAATCCTTTTTATATACTCCACTTAATATTTTCATAAGTGTTGATTTTCCTGCGCCATTTTCACCTAATAGAGCTAAAACCTCTCCACCATAAGCCTTTAAGCTTACATCCTCAAGTGCTTTTACACCTGGGAAAGATTTTGATATCTTTTTCATTTCAAGCAGAGGCTTTCTTTCGTTCATAATATATACCTCCTTTGTTTTATGAACAGTATTCTAAGATTTAATCTAAAATACTACTCCAGATTTTAATATTATATTTGCATATGGAGTTTGCTCTCCTGTTCTAACCACTGCCTTGCACTTTCTTAAATTTTGCTTTAATTCTTCATGAGATATAAGTTGTATCTTTACATCTCCAATAATAGCTTTTATCTCATCATATATTTTAGGGCTAACTTCCACAGTTTCCTTGGCAAGAACTACCTCCTCAACTTGAAGTTCCATCATAACAGCTTTTAGTGTATCTATGAATGATGGAATTCCATTAATTAGAGCAAGATCAATTCTCTTTGTTTCCTCTGGAATAGGAAGTCCACAATCTCCAATAGCTAGCATATCTGTATGTCCCATTTTAGATATTACTTCTGATATTGATGAATTTAAAATTCCAATTTTTTTCACATCTATTCCTCCCCATATATTTCAATTACGTCTTTAAGATAAGGTATGGAAGGCTGTGCTCCTTCTTTCTGAACAACTATACTAGACACTTTATTACCAAATATAATTGCCTCTTTTAATGAATTGTAATTAAAATTAGCTACATCTAATTTGCTAGAAAGGCCACCTATAAAACTATCACCAGCTGCTGTTGTATCTACTGCATTTACTTTATATGCAGGTATTATTTCTGCTTTATCCTTAGTGATTAAAGCTGCTCCTTTTTCACCAAGAGTTACAATTACATATTTAACTCCTTCTTCTAAAAACTTATCTGCACCTAATTTAGCTTCTTCTAAATTTTCTACCTTTATGCCTGTAAGCTCAGAAATTTCAGTTTCATTTGGTATTATTACATCAGTGTATTTGTAAAGTTCACTAGGAATATTCTTTGCTGGAGCTGGATTTAATATTGTTATTTTTCCACTTTCCTTTGCATATTTAAAAGCTTCTATTGTAGTATCTATAGGAGTTTCAAATTGAGCTATAACCATATGACATAGCTCTATAGCCTTTTTAGCTTTATCCATTTCTTCTGAAGTTATTGTCATATTTGCTCCTGGTACTACAATTATTGAATTGTTTCCTTCTTCACTAACTGTTATAACCGCTGTGCCTGTAGGTACTGTATTATCCTTAAATATATAGTCAACATTTATGTTATCGTTTACAAGGCTTGCAGTTAATTCTTCCCCATTTTTGTCTTTACCTACTTTACCTACCATAAATACTTCTGCACCAGATCTCTTTGAAGCTACAGCTTGATTAGCTCCTTTTCCGCCTCCTGCATTTTTAATATCTTCACCAAAAATTGTTTCACCAATTGCTGGCATTCTTTTAACATTTAAAATTATATCCATATTAATGCTTCCTAAAATGCAAACTTTATTCATCCTATCACCTTCTTCAATATAATTTACAATTTATTATATTATTCTGAATAATTCGCTATTACTTAACCGGTTTACTTAACCGGTTAAGTAAATTTTATAACAAACTTAAAACCTTGTCAATACTTTTTATTTTTTGTTATTTTCCTTTTTTATAACCTTCTTCTCATATCTTCCATACATTAAAAGTGCTGCCACAGTAAAGAATATAGGGCCAACAATCATCCATATTGTAGATTTAATATCTCCATTTGTAGCTGGTTCAATTATAGTAAAAAAGTTAGCAAAACCAACAGTAAATGTAACTATTACAGCAGCTAAAAGTCCGCTAGTATAGCTTTTAAAAACTACAAATGGCTTATTTATTTCACTTTTCTTTTTAAAGGCAGCAAAAGCTCCTGATATAAATAAATAAGGAAGTGTCATTGCTACATTAGTCATTAGTACTAGCTTGTTAAAAAATTGAGCAGCACCTTCTCCCCCAAAGGATACTAGTAAAATTATTAGTGATACAATAGCACATTGAACCCACATTGCTTTTAGTGGCATCCCGTGCTCAACTTCTCCTATGTTTCCTGGCCACAATTCATTTGGAGTTCCTTCTATTATTTGTTTAAGTGGAGCATAAGATAATGTAAAAAATGCACCTGTTAATGCTAAAAACATTGAAAATCCAACAAATCTAGCAACCCAAGCTCCCATGGATAACGCTGCTGTAGTATTTAATCCAAAGCTTTGTCCTAGCTGATATCCCAAATTATGCATAACTACATAGGCAACATTCCCCATATGTACTTCTTTCGCCGATAACACTTGACTCCAGTTAGTAAATATTCCATTTAAAAATATTCCTACAGAATAACCTACAGCAATAATTATTGCAGCAACAGTAATCCCCTTTGGAAAATCTCTTTCTGGATTCTCTGTTTGATCTACAAGACCTCCTACCACTTCTATACCACCATAGGCAAAAAT
>JAYFRK010000405.1:0-4483 GCA_034925975.1 Clostridium sp. | reverse complement strand
TCTAAAAATTTCTTAATAGCAGGAATTACATTAGGAACTGCACTTTTAATAACACTAAGAGGAAAAGGATTTTTAAGACAACTTTCTATACTAATTGCTGTGGTAATAGGATATTTAATATCATTAAAATTTGGTATAGTAGATACTACAATTGTTAAAGAAGCTCCAATGCTTGCAATGCCAAAGTTTACTCTACCAAAATTCGACTTAGGTGCTATTGCCATAATTGCCCCAGTTGTTATTGCAGTTTTCATGGAGCACATAGGAGATATTACCACTAATGGCGAAGTTGTAGGAAAAAATTTCATTGAAGATCCAGGCCTCCATAGAACTTTACTAGGAGATGGTCTCGCAACAGCTTTTGCTGGATTAATAGGAGGACCTGCAAATACAACTTATGGAGAAAATACAGGAGTTCTTGCTATAACTAAAAATTACAACCCGGCAATACTTAGAATAACAGCAGTATTCGCAGTATCATTAGGATTTATAGCGAAAATAGGAGGTTTCTTAAGAACAATACCAACTCCTGTAATGGGCGGAATTAGTTTGATGCTCTTTAGTATGATATCACTTATAGGATTAAAAACTCTTGGTGGTGGAAAAGTTGAATTCAATGCAAAAAATATAATAATAATAATTACAGTTATATTATTAGGTCTTGGAACAACTTACCTAGAAAGATTTACTGGAATATCATTAGGTATACCTGTAACAGAAAATGTAAAAATATCAGGACTAAGTTTAGCTGCAATAGTAGGAGTTTTGATAAATATAGTATTAAATAAAAAGAGCACAGTTAAAGCTTAATAAAAAATATAATAAATAAATGGAAAAGAGATGCAAATATGATTGCATCTCTTTTTAGCTATTATCTATTCATTAGTAGTTTTTTGGACATTTAAATGATGAAAGATAATAAATTTAAATAAATAGGAGAAAATAAATTATGAAATATTTATAGATATGAAAAAAATAATTTAAGAGGTGGTTGGAAATGAAAAAGGTGGCAGTTGAAAAAGAATTAAGCAGGATAGGTGATTATCTTAAGAATGAAGGATATAGTGTTCAGGAATTAGATACAAACATGAAATATAATTCATCAACCCTTAATAGTTTTGATGCTGTAATTCTAAGTGGATTAAGTGAAGATTTTATGGGAATACAAGATACCTTAACAACAACTCCAATAATAAATGCTGAAGGAATGACTGAAGAACAGATAAAAGGAGAAATTGATAAAAAGTCTACTAAAAAATAGAAAAAAATAAACCTTGGAATTATTTCTGAGGTTTATTTAATTTAACTATTTCTATATTCATAATATAGGGTATTATAAACAAAATAAGTGACCAGACGACAATTTTATAAAATATTTGACAAATTATAAACTTTCTGATATTTTAATAAAGTGTGAATATTTTTACTAATAGTACATATTTATTTGGAGGTTATTTCTATTATGAGTACGAACGAAAATCAAAGTGTAAAAATTGTTAATTCAGACCCTTCTTCAATTGGGCTATTTGGACTAGCGATGGTAACGCTAGTAGCTTCAAGTCAAAAACTTGGAATTACGCAAGGAGTTTCATTTTTAATTCCTTGGGCAATTTTCCTAGGAGGATTAGCTCAATTATATGCCTGCGTTAATGACTCAAAGCGTAATAATGTATTTGGAAGCACTGCTTTTGGGGCTTATGGATTCTTTTGGATAGCAGTGGCTATGGGATGGATGATTCAACAAGGAGTATTTGGACAAGCATTAGCAAGAACTGTTGATTTAAAGCAATTAGGATTTGCATTTATAGGTTATTTAATTTTTAGTATATTTATGACAATTGGAGCTGCAGAAACTAATAAGGTACTGTTTATAATATTTTTCTTAATTGATTTTCTATTTATAGGATTAACATTATATACCTTTGGAGTAGCTCCAGAATTTTCCCACAAGCTTGCAGGAATTTCAGAGTTTATTATTGCATTAGTTGGATTCTATGGTTCTGCAGCAACAGTTTTAAATCCTCATTTTGGAAGAGAATTTTTACCTGTAGGGAAGCCTTTTGGAGTATTTAAAAAATAATTAATTATTACAGTAAAAACAATAGGTTGTCATAAGAAATGTATGAACTACATTTTTTAGACAACCTATTTTATTAATTAATAAAATCTTATTATTTGTTTACTGAATCTTCATATGTGCAATTATAACCATTTCCTCTCATGCCTCTACCTTGGCCTTTACCTTGATTACCAAATGAACCTTTCATTTTATTAATTCCTCCCTCGCCAGGGATTGCATTCTCTGAACGACTCTTTATAGCTTCTTTATAAGATTTACCTTCGCTTTCTGTGATAGTTCCTTTTAATACAGCATCATCAATGGCTTTATATTTGGCATCTAGCATTGAATTTTTTAATTCATCGTGGGATAATCCTTTTTCTTGCGCAATATCGTAAAGAGTCTTTCCATCAAGTCTTGCTTTATTTATGTCTTCATCATTTAGTTTCAATTTATCTTTTAGTATAGAGGAAACAAAATCATATCCTCTCTTTCCAGTAATTCTTCTTAGGCCAATACCTTGTGTGGTGGATGTAGTATTATTTATAGAGGTAGAATTTGTTCCTTCAGTAGTAGAGGCGTAGGCAGTTGCAGTTAATCCAATAGCTAAAGTAAGTGCTGCTATTGATAAAATTTTTTTTCTTTTCATAATGAAATCCTCCTTAATTATTTTATATCTATATCTTAAGGTGTAAATTTGATTAAAATTTGTTATAATTGTGATGAATTTGTGAAAATAAATTATTGTATATAGATAACTAAAGTATGATAAAATAATAGAATATAAGTAGGAGTATTATATTAAATTTATATAGAAGGTGAATACATGGAAAATTTGTCTAGAAATGAATTATGCTGGTGTGGAAGTGGAAAGAAATATAAGAATTGCCACCTTGCCAGTGATGAGAAGCTGAAAATGTTGGAATTAGAAGGGAAGATTATACCTCCGAGAGAAATTATAAAAACTCCTGAAGAAATTGAAGGTATAAGAAAAAGTTGTCAAGTTACTAAAAAGGTTTTAGATATGGTTGGAGAAAGAATAAAAGCAGGAGTAACTACTGAGGAAATTAATACTTGGGTTCATAATTATACAATAGAACTTGGAGCCATTCCGGCTACATTAAATTATATGGGCTATCCTAAAAGTGTCTGTGTTTCAATAAATGAAGTAGTATGTCATGGCATACCTGATGAGAGAGTTTTAAGAAGTGGGGACATAGTAAATGTAGATGTAACTAGTATATATAATGGATATTTTGGTGATGCTAGTAGAATGTTTATAATAGGAGAAGCTTCAGAAGATGCTATAAAATTAGTTGAAACAGCTGAAAAGTGTTTATATATTGGAATAGACCAAGTTAAGCCATATAATACTACAGGAGATATTGGTCATGCTATTCAAAAGTATGCAGAAGGAAAAGGATATTCAGTGGTAAGGGAATATGGTGGTCATGGAGTAGGATTAAAGTTTCATGAAGACCCATTTATAGATCATTGTGGACGTCCTAATACAGGGGTGGTACTAGTACCTGGAATGACCTTTACTATTGAGCCTATGATTAATCAAGGAACATATAGATGTAAAGTTCTTGAAGATGGGTGGACAGCAGTTACTGCTGATGGAAAACTTACAGCCCAATGGGAACATACTATATTAGTTACAGAAGATGGAGTTGAAATACTAACAGCCTAGAAGGTGTAGCCTTCTAGGCTGTTAGTATTTTTCTTGATTATTTATGATTTCTTCAGCTTTATACATTTCATTAGGGAGTAAGTTTAAAGGCACAGAATTCACACCAAGAAATCGGGCAACTAGAAGTCTTGCACAACTGAAATTATCATCCATACAATATTTAATTTTAAGCTCTTTAGATGGTGTATGTGGGGTATTAAGTCTGTCATTATAGAAAGGACAAGTTTTTAAACAAGGACATATTGGCATAAGTAACCTCCTTATTTAATTTATTTACATTTTGTATTATAAAGAGGATTCTTGGATTCAGGTGGAGTTTTTTTCTCCAACTGAAGCTTATTAACAGAATTCTTAGGAGTTTTACTCCTTAGAAGTCGTTATCCTTTAGGTGAAGCCCTTATCTAGGGACGTAGCAGCCGTTATCTCCCACTTTAAAAGTGGGAGTATTACGGATGGTAGTCATCAGATAAATTAGATAAGGGTTTGCTGTTAAAAATGATAGTTTATCTGTAAACCTTTACCATACTATTTTATATGTAATAAATCCTTAAAATATTTTAATTTTAGTAAATTTTATAGTTAAATATATATTGTACAGTTTTTTATTATATGATTAGACTAGAAATAAATTTTTTTATTAGTGGCTATTAGGAGATAAATTATGGAGAAAGCAGAATTAATTAATATAAAATATGATGAGAATATTATATTAAATAAAAGAAAATTGCTAA
>JAYFRK010000473.1:0-1771 GCA_034925975.1 Clostridium sp. | reverse complement strand
AAATCATGTCCCCATTGTGAAACACAATGGGCTTCATCCACTGCTATTAAAGAAATATTCATAGACCTCAAAATTTCACAAAAGTTTTCAGATTCCAACCTTTCTGGGGCAACATATAATAGAGAATATCCACCATTTCTAGCGTCCCAAATTCTTTCTTCCACTTCCAACTGACTTAAAGTACTATTAATATAAGCTGCCTTTATACCCATATCATTTAAAGAATCTACTTGATCCTTCATAAGAGAAATAAGTGGAGATATTACTAGCGTTAGCCCTTCTAACATAAGTGCAGGAATTTGATAGCATATAGATTTTCCTGCTCCTGTGGGCATTATAGCAAAGGTATCTCCACCATTTAGAATGTTATCTATGTTCTTTTCTTGCCCAACTCTAAATTCAGAATACCCATAGTATTTTTTTAGCAGTTCTTTAGCTCTTTCCAACAAAATAAATTACTCCTTTTGTTTTTATTGTATTTATTTCCAATAAGTATTTTTTTATACTATCATTCTAATTATACACTATAATATTATTACTTTGCGAAGCAAAATCAATCTCCAGTTACCAATCACCAATCATCAAAAAAGAAGTTTTGATTTAACAAAACTTCTTTTTAATATATAATCTAATTTTTAAAAATAAAAATTAGATTTATTCGTAGCTGGGGGCTAGGGACTGGAAATTAGGGATTAAAAAAGTTGCTTGGCAACTTTCTTATATTGCCATATTAGGCCTAGTTACTGTCTTGTTTCATCTGGATCATCTAAATATTTAGGTCTTTTTTTAGATAGCACTATATTACTCAAAAAGAAATCTTTTAAATCTTCAAAATAGAAAGGTGCTATAGGTGCTGTATACGGTACTCCATAACTTGTTATAGATGCTAGCTTTACAACTATAAATGTAACTCCCATAATAAAGCCAAACAATCCAAACATTCCTGTAATGATTATAATTCCAAATTTTAATACCCTTATAGGGTTCATTATAGTATAATCTGGAATAGCAAAGGAAGCCATTAGAGTAAGGGCTACTATGATTACCATTAATGGACTAACTAATCCAGCAACAACTGCAGCCTGCCCTATAACTATAGTTCCAACTATACCTATTGCAGGTCCAATCTGTTTTGGAAGTCTTGCACTGGCTTCCCTTAATAATTCTACCACCATTTCCATGAGTAGAGCCTCTACTAGGGCATTT
This sequence comes from Clostridium sp., assembly GCA_034925975.1. Classification (GTDB taxonomy): domain Bacteria; phylum Bacillota; class Clostridia; order Clostridiales; family Clostridiaceae; genus Clostridium_H. Next base: position 565 of record JAYFRK010000473.1, on the reverse strand, counting down.
ACAGGAACAGTAGTCCTTGAAGATGCAATGGCTAATATATATTGGGAAGGTATAATATCAGCATGAAATGCGACTACTGCAACATATAATGCTGAGAGAGTGAGTGTTATAAATAGTGCTTCAATTCTTAAAATTTTTACAAATAATGCTATATATGTATTATCATAATGATCATCGGAGGAATCTAAAAATTCAATAAAATTTTTAGGAGTTATTAAAGCTAGGTTGCTTCCATTGACCATTATACACACTTTTCCATCTAATATACCTGCACATGTAGAATCTGACTTTTCAACAACACCAATCTGAGGGAATAAAGTAGTTGCCTTATTAGAAATAAATTTTTGAATCTGTCCAGATTCCATAATTCCATCAATTTTTATACCATCTATTTTTTTCTTTATTTGATCTACATATTTTTTATTGGCTATATCCGATATATAAATCACTGCTACAGTAGTTTTAGTTCTTTTTCCAACAGTAATATAATCAATTTTTAATGATTTATCCTGTATCCTATATCTAATTAAGGATAAATTTGAATCCAAGTTTTCAGTAAAAGCAT